>CALGBT010000509.1 GCA_937884235.1 uncultured Pseudomonadota bacterium | reverse complement strand
CTCCTCGCCGATACGGGGGAGCGGAGGAGGACATCGGAGGCCGTCTCCACCATCAAGGCCTTCGCCGAAACCGTGCGTGGCGGCAAGATCATCAGCAAGCTGGTGGACATCTCCGAGACCATCGCGCTGCAGACGGCGGCGGCAATGCAGGATGCTGATTTTGAGTACGTCGGGTCGATGATGAACGAGAACCACTACTTGCTCAGAGCTCTAGAGGTTTCCACGGCCAAACTGGAGCGTCTCAGGCTCGGTGCCTTAGGCGCCGGTGCCCTGGGTGCGAAACTCACTGGTGCCGGCCACGGCGGCTATCTGCTGGCCCTCTGTTGGCCTGACAATGTCGACAATGTGGCGGAGGCACTGCGGAATCGAGGGGCAACCAATATCATTTGCCAGACCACCGCAGAGCTTGCGGAGCTGAGTCAAACGGCCGACTAGTCATCTTCCCGATCACGGGCGAACTGCTCAATAACCTGCGCCTGGATGTTGGCTGGCACCTGGTCGTAGCCGGCAGAGTCCATGCTGTAGCTGCCTTGTCCCTGTGTCATGGAACGCAGATCTGAAGAGAAAGCCTGAATTTCAGATAGTGGGATGGCGGCCCGCATGGTCTGCTCTTCCCCTGACTGCTCCATGCCCTGGATGCGACCACGGTGGGAGTTCAGGTACGAACTGATGTCTCCGGCGCACTCCACGGGGAAGGTCACTTCCAGGTCTACGATGGGCTCCAGCAGTGCCGGGCCAGCGGCGAGGAAGCACTTCTTGAAGCAGTCCCGAGCCGCCTTCTGGAAGGCGGTATCCTTGCCATCCACCGGGTGGTCCTTGCCGTCGAAGAACTCAGCCTGAATCTGAATGATCGGGGAACCGGTGAGGATGCCGTCCTCCATCATCGAGCGGCAACCCTTCTCCACCGATGGTACGAACTGGCGGCGGACTGCGTCGCCATGGAGCGCATTGACAAAGTTGAAGTCGGTATCGCCTTCACGGTATGGCATCAACCGAAGGTGAACTTCAGCAAATTCTCCGGAACCGCCGGACTGCTTCTTGTGCCGGTGATAGTCCGAGACGGACTTGGAGATGGTCTCGCGGTAGCTGATTTTCGGCAGCCTGGTTTCAACGTGAACGTCGTTCTTCCGAGCCATGCGCGCCAACTGCACGCTGAGGTGAAGTTCAGACAGCCCGTAAATCACCATCTCTTTGGTCTGTTTGTCCATGGCCATGCGGAAAGTCGGGTCTTCTAGGGCCGCGCGCTGAATGACCAGAGAGATGCGACCTTCGTCGGAGCGGGTCTTGGGGGTGATTGCGAGGGCCACCATCGGGGTGGGGAAATTGATAGGCTTTACCGGGTCTTTCCAGGTTCCGTCGGTGACCGTATCACCGGTGAGGAGTTCGTCGATCTTGCCCGCGGCAACAATGTCGCCGGCGGTCATGGAATCGACCTCTTCCTGCTTGGAACCAAAGAACTTGAATAATTTTCCGAACTTCGCCGAGCGGCCGGTGCGGGGGGTGTGGAAGGTTGCCCCTGCAACAGAGGTGCCTGAGAAGACGCGCATGATGGCCATACGGCCCTTGTGCTCGTCCACTACGGTCTTGAAAACCTGAGCAACGAAGGTATTGTTGTCCAACTCAACCTCCACGATTTCCGTGGATTTCTCACCCTCTTCGTCTGTCACTGTTCTGGCCACTTCCACAGTCTTGACGGTTGCAGCTGATGGGAAGTAGTTGGCAAGCGTGTCCAGAATTTCGGTTACGCCGAGGCTGCCCTTCTGCGAGAAGCAGAGGATCGGCACCACCACACCGGTGGCCACTGCATTGCCGATGTGCTTGCCGATCTCCCCCGAGATATCCTCGCCTTCCAGATAGCGCATCATCAGATCTTCGTCCGATTCAACGATGGATTCAATGAGGGGTTCGTGGAAGCCACGTACCTGATCCGTGGCATCGTCACCTGGTTTCAGGACGGAATGAAGCTTGCTGATGCCCTTGCCCGTAACGTCCGGCAGGAAGAATGGGACGCACTGGGGTCCAAAGGTAGAGCGGATGTCGTCGAGGGTCTTGTCGAGGTTCACGTTTTCTACATCGAGCTTCGTGAGGACAAAACCAACACCCTTTCCCAGGGCCTGTGCCATCTTCCAGGCGCGACGCGTGTTGACCTGTATGCCGGAGTACACGTCCACGGGGATCAGTACGTTTTCACATACGCGCAAGGCGGCGATATACTGTGCCAGGAAGTCGCTTCGGCCCGGCGTATCGAAGAGGTGAATCAGTTTGCCTTTGTAGTGGCAGTACAGCATGCCCATGTCAATTGAGGCCTGACCATCGATCTCATCTTCTGCTGTGTCCGAAAGGCTGGAGCCATCCTTGACCGACCCGATGCGGCTGTTGGCGCCTGTGGCGTGCAGAATCTCATCCACCAGGGTCGTCTTGCCGGACCCGCTATGAGATGCAAACGCGACGTTGAGGATATCTTCGGGTTTCTGCTTCGCCATCTCTTTCCTCCCAAAAAGAATACGTGCCTGACCTCCAGGACAAGGCTCTATTAGTTAGCAGAACTCTACAGTCTGGCCAATGGAAGTCAAGGCAATTTGGGTGCGCCAGAGAAGTCGCGGACTAATCGATTGGGGTCAGGTTGATCTGGATGTTGCCGCTAGGTCCACCGCCACTGTCGGCCTGGTCTTTGGCAAGCCAGACGCCGACGCCGACGCCGCCGATAACCACGGCACCCACGGCCGTCCAGAACCACCACTTGGTGGTAATGCTATCTTTCTTCTTCTTGCCCAGGTTGACAGTGGGAAAGACCGGGTTGTCAGGGTCGAACACGGTGGCCGATTGCTGGGAGGTGATCCCCGCTTTCTGCAACAATACCGGGTCGATGGGCGGTCCGCCCAGGCCTTCGG
>CALGBT010000508.1 GCA_937884235.1 uncultured Pseudomonadota bacterium | reverse complement strand
TGTCGTGATTATGGAGCATCGGCGCAAGGCACGAAGTATGCAAAGACGGCGTCGCATCTACTCCGTCCGACGTAGCGCTCGGAGCTTGCGCACCAGTCGTGCCTCCTGATTCCTGTGCATTTCTCAAATTCACCACTATACTACCGGACGTAACCGCGGCTGAGTGCCGCCGGAGGAGGAGCGTCGTGGAAGGAAACCCCATGTCGACTGAGCCGCAGAGCAACTTCTGGGTGCCTACAGTTATCGAACAGACGCCTCGTGGCGAACGGGAGTGGAGCATCTTCTCCCGGCTGCTCAAGGACCGCATTATCTTTATCGGTACGCCCATTGATGACATTCTCGCCAATGTGGTGATTGCGCAGCTGCTCTTCCTGGAATCGGAAGACCCTGACCGGGATATCTCCATCTACATCAACTCCCCAGGCGGGTCGGTGATGGCTGGACTGGCCATTTACGACACCATGCAGTACATCAAGTGTCCCATCACCACGCTTTGCGTTGGTCAGGCTTTCTCCATGTCGGCGATTCTGCTGGGTGCCGGGAGCCCGGGGAAGCGCTATGCTCTGCCTCACTCTCGCATGTTATTGCATCAACCGCTGGGCGGTTTCTCCGGACAGGCCATGGATGTTGACATCCAGGCTCGGGAGATCATGCGCGTGAAAGACGAATTGAACCTCATCATGGCCCGCCACACGGGGCAGAAGATTGAGAAGGTGGCACAGGACACGGACCGGGATTTCTATCTGGGACCGGTGGAGGCCAGGGACTACGGACTGGTCGACCACGTCGTGGACCCACGCAAGTAGCACCTTTGCGTGGAATGAATCGTAGGGCAGTTGCTTGAAACTTCTTCCGGTCCGGATATATTAGTAGGCGGACGCAAAGAGCAGGTGAAGTAGTGGAACGGAACAAAGACGGCTACCTCAGATGTTCCTTTTGCGGCAAGACGCAAAAGGAAGTGCGCAAGCTCATCGCGGGGCCCGGCGTTTATATCTGTGATGAATGCATCACGCTGTGCAACGAGATCATAACCGACGAGATTGACAAGGAAGATAAGCTTCCCGACGGGAGCAAGCTACCTCGTCCCGCCGAGCTCAAGGCACAGCTTGATGAGTATGTCATCGGCCAGGAGTGGGCCAAGCGCGTCCTCTCGGTAGCCGTTTACAACCACTACAAGCGGATCGGCCAGCAGAACAAGACCCGCACCGGCATCGAGTTGCAGAAGAGCAATATCCTCATGATCGGGCCGACGGGAACTGGTAAGACGTTGCTGGCGCAGACCCTGGCGAAGCTTCTTAACGTGCCGTTTGCCATGGCCGACGCAACCTCTCTCACTGAAGCCGGTTACGTTGGTGAGGACGTGGAAAACGTGGTTCTGGGAGTCCTCCAGGCTGCGGACTATGACGTTGAAGCTGCGGCCCGAGGCATTGTCTATGTGGATGAGATCGACAAACTCGGCCGCAAAGCGGGGGGGCCCTCGGTGACTCGTGATGTGGGCGGTGAAGGCGTGCAGCAGGCCCTCCTCAAGATCATTGAGGGGACCATCGCCAACATTCCGCCCAAGGGGGGACGCAAGCATCCTCAGCAGGAGTTCATCCCCCTTGATACAACCAATATCCTCTTCATTCTCGGGGGTAGCTTCGAGAATCTAGACAAGATCATCGAGCAGCGGATCGGCAAGAAAGTTCTCGGTTTCGGGGCGGATGTGCCCTCGGCTGGGGACAAGAAGATTGGGGAGATGCTGCTCCAGGTGGCCCCTGAGGATTTGCAGAAGTACGGCCTGATTCCTGAGTTCGTTGGACGAATCCCCGTGATTTCGACGCTGCATGAGTTGGACGTCGATGCTCTCGTGCGGATCCTCAAGGAGCCCAAACACGCGCTGGTCAAGCAGTTCACTTTCCTACTGGAACTCGACGACTGCAAGCTCACCTTCACGGAGGAGGGGCTGCGGGAAATCGCCAGGCGGGCCCTGGAGCGCAAATCCGGGGCACGTGGGTTGCGGGCCATTATGGAGGGTATTCTGCTGGACGTGATGTACGAAGTCCCTTCCATGCAAGATGTCAAGGAAGTCATCATCGACGAGAATGTCGTGGCCGGGAAGCGCAAGCCCATCTATGTTTTGCCGAACCAGGCGGAGGCTGTGCAAGAGCAAGGCTAGGCAGTGACTGAGGTTGACGACCAACACCAACCGGGAGCGAAAAATGAGCGATATCCGTGTACATCCGCTTCTCCCCCTTCGGGACATAGTCGTTTTTCCCTATATGGTGGTTCCGCTTTTCGTGGGTCGGCAGAAGTCCATTGCCGCCCTTGACCGCGCCATGGCCGGGGACAAGACGCTGGTACTCTCGGCCCAGAAGCATGCCAAGACCAACAACCCGGGGCCAGACGATCTCTTCTCGGTGGGTACTCTTGGAACGGTCATCCAGTTGCTGCGCTTGCCCGATGGGACGATCAAGCTCCTGGTGGAAGGACGCAGTCGGGTCAAGATCCGCGACTACGTGTCGGAAGAGCCATTCTTCCAGGCGGAAGTGGAAGTCCTTGAGGAATTGAAGGAAGGTTCGGTGGAAGGTGAAGCGATGATGCGCACCGTCCACAATACCTTTGAGAGCTACGTAAAGCTCAACAAGAAGGTGCCACCAGAAGTTCTCATGAGTGTTGCCAGTATTGACGACCCCTCGCGACTGGCGGATTCCATCGTTGCGCATCTCAGTCTGAAGCTTGTTGACAAGCAGATTCTCCTTGAGGCCATCGACCCCTTGGAGCGGCTGGAAAAGCTGCTCGGCCTGATGCAGTCCGAGATGGACATCATGCTGGTCGAGAAGAAGATCAAGGGGCGGGTCCGCAAGCAGATGGAGAAGAGCCAGCGGGAGTACTATCTCAACGAGCAGATGTCAGCGATCCAGCGAGAGTTGGGAGAGAAGGACGAGTTTCGCAATGAGATGGCTGAGTTGGAGGCTGCGCTAAAGGACAAGAAGCTCCCCGAGGAGGCCCGTGACAAGGTTGCCCGGGAGATGAAGAAGCTCAAGATGATGGCCCCCATGTCCGCCGAAGCTACGGTGGTGCGCAACTACATCGACTGGATCCTGGCGCTGCCCTGGGGCGAATTCACCAAGGACCGTGTGGATATTGAAGAGGCCAGCAAGATCCTCGACGAAGACCACTATGGCCTGGAGAAGGCCAAGGAGCGGATCCTTGAGTATCTGGCGGTGCAGGCCCTGGCTACCAAGATCAAAGGCCCGATCCTCTGCTTCGTCGGTCCGCCGGGAGTCGGCAAGACCTCCCTCGCCAAATCCATTGCCCGGGCCACCGGTCGGGAATACGTGCGTATCTCCCTGGGCGGAGTGCGGGACGAGGCCGAGATTCGCGGCCACCGCCGAACGTACATTGGTGCTCTCCCCGGGCGCATTATTCAGAGCCTGCGCAAGGTGAAGTCCAATAACCCGGTCTTCCTCCTCGACGAGATTGACAAGATGTCCGCAGACTTCCGGGGAGACCCGGCGGCAGCCTTGCTGGAGGTCCTTGACCCTGAACAGAACAACTCCTTCAACGACCACTATCTGGACCTTGACTATGACCTCTCTGACGTCATGTTCATCACGACTGCCAACTACCGGGACGGGATCCCGGTGCCGTTGCAGGACCGGATGGAGATTGCCGAGTTGTCGGGCTATACCGAGTATGACAAGGAACAGATCGCACAGAAGTTCCTCGTTCCCAAGGAGCAGTTGGCGAATGGTCTAGGGGATGTTGATGTCAAGTTCAACGGGGAGTCATTGACGGCCCTCGTGCGGCATTAC
>CALGBT010000507.1 GCA_937884235.1 uncultured Pseudomonadota bacterium | reverse complement strand
GCCGCCTTTGCCCGATACCAGCACCACGCGCCTGGCGAACAGTGAGTCCAATAGAATCCCCGGTTGGGAGTTGATAATCATGTAAGCACTACCTTATGGATAGACTCACGGGCACATATTTGCAAGCAGGAAAGGCCCGTTCGCATTGACTTTCCTAACTCGGATCTGCTATGCCTCCGGTCCCAGGAGGAGTGTCCATGCGAGACAAACACGTTGCCAACCGATTTGCCAGATTGACCGATGACTTCATCGATGCCTGCCAGAAAGAGTTCAAGACTGGCATTCTGTTGGAGGCCGAGGACCTCGCTGAGCAGTTTCCGCCGGAAACCAGAACCATTATTGCCAGGGAATCCATCGACGCCGACCGACTGGTGAAAGCAGGACCGGAAGTCCTTATCGACCGGGAACTGAAGACCTTCGGCGACTGGATGCTCCTCTGTATCTCCGACTTCCTCAAGGCGATCCTCAGTGAACCCGACAAGGAAGGCGACCTCGACCCGGAACTCCTGCAAACCGCCTACGTGCGTTCTGACGAGGCCATGAAGCTGGCGGCCAACTCCCCCACCGCCAGCCCCCTGGTCAACTATACCGGCGTCTTCATGCAATTGGCCTACCTTGCCCGGGCCAAGAGCATGGATGAGAGTGCCGTCCTCCTCATGCGAGCCATTGCCAACGAGAACTGGCAAAATGGCGCAGAAGAAACCGAGGAATTGCTCCTGGAACTGGTCGGTGTCTGGAATCGCCTGGGCAACCATGAACGTGCCGACGATCTCCTGGCCGCCCTCATTCGGTGGGCCCCCGATGCCATCGCCTACTATCATCTGGGGAGCCACTACCTCAGGGAAGCAGGCCGCAACGAAGCCGCCCTTGCATTGGCCCGGCGCGGTCTCGAACTGGTCCGCAGCAAAGGCGACGAGGACGATCTCGGAGAGGCCCTGAAAGTAGAGGTCGAGGAGTTGGAAGCAGCCCTCGCTCCGCCCGCCGTGGCCCCGCCGGCAGAACCGCCAACAGAGGCGGTCGAACAGCCCGACGCCGTCGCCGAAACCGAGGCAGATCCTGCTCCTTCTACTCAAGCGGCAGCCGACGATACCGCACCAGCCGAAATTGCCACCCCAGCATCCCGCGTCCTGCTTACTGCACTGGCCACGGATTTTGATGGCGGGGAAGACATCGACGTTGAAGAGTTCTGTGCCACCGCCCTCCCCGAGTTGGCCAGCCTGCCCACGAAGCGGGACCTGACTGCCGAAGATGTCGACGGCTACGAAGAGCTGCAGGTGCCCGAGACCTTCCGGCGCCAGGGCCCGAAGGTGGGGCGCAACGACCCCTGCCCCTGCGGCAGCGGCAAGAAGTTCAAGAAGTGCTGCGCATAGCCGCACCGATTCGTCAGGAAAACTGCGAAAGAGACTACTGCAGAACTACTCTGGTTGCTGAGGAATAGGCTCGCCGTCCGGCTCGGGACCGTTGTCAGGCGGGGGCTCTCTGCCCTCCGTTGTTCTTGCACCTTCACCCATGACACCCGGACAAGTCTTCTCGAGAGCTACGCAGGAAGCCGGTTCCTCAAACCCATCCTCTCCCTGCAAGGCCTCGAGTTCCTCAGCCGTGGAACTACAGGTCACATCTAGAAGCGCGTCATACGCCGCATCCTGCGCCGCAAGCATGTCGTTGAAGCAGGCCTCTATCTCACCCAGGGTGGCGTCGCATTCCTGCAAATCTGCGTACGCATCCTCACATCCGTCCTGCGTCTCATCCTCGTCCGTCGGTTCCTGCGGCTCCGCTTTCATGCACTCGTCGTAGTTTGTCTGGCAGGCCGCGTCATCGCCCCCGAAAGACTTCACCATCAACCCCATGGTGACGCATATCATGTGCTTCTGG
>CALGBT010000506.1 GCA_937884235.1 uncultured Pseudomonadota bacterium | reverse complement strand
ATCGTAGGGAATCTTCTTTGGCCGTTTTTGCCGCAACGCCACTGATGGCGATGGTCATAACGCTCATCACCCCAACTGGCGGGATTGGGCTTACCGTAAGAGTAAGTGATGTGCTCGTGAGCGTTGATCAGGCCCGGAGAGACGATGCCCTCCGGACAGGTGATGTGAGTCGCATCAGCAGCTCCTGGTTCACCGCTGCAATCGCAGCCGGCGCAAACGATGATACCCCACGAGTCAACAAGGACATCGCCCCCTAGCCAGACTTCCTTGACCCCCAGCACCACACCTTGAATCAGGAGATAGCCATTGGTCCCCGTGGTGCGAGCGCAATCGCCCTTCGCCAGGGCAGGCAGAGCCTTGCATTCGTGGATCTCCAGCGGGGCCGGCGTATGCGGAGGGATCTGGTCGGGCGGGGTCACGACCACGTCTTCGGGGAGGGGATCAATGTCTTCAGCCAGCTCCGGGTCGAAAGCAATATCGTTGGGGGCGGTGCCGTCGTCTGCAACTGCGTCCCCCACATCGGCAGGTAGCTGCCCATCAAACCCAGCCGTATCCCAGGCTACGTCAGCGCTAGCATCCTCATCCGCGCGCCACTGCTCCCGGGCACAACCGCCGATTACCAACAACCCCAACAAACCCAGCATCCCCATCCGTACCGTCAGCATCATCTTCTCCTCGCGTGCAAGCACGCCTGAACATCCAGAAAGGCCGCTACAGCATCTAGATTTTGAGGGGTGGAGTCAATAGCCGGATTTCCGGCCTCACCTCTGAACCTTGCCAAATGCCCAGGGTGGGCTGCAAGTCAGTCAGCGGAGGGGACGGAAGAGAGCATGAGGTAGGTTGGCGATCCGCCGCCGCTAGCAACGATATCGGGAGCCATATCACCATCCAAATCGCCCACGGCCACATGGGCAAAGTCCAGGGCACCGTTCATGGCCTCCAGCTTCCCGGAGTAATCAAACAGATGCCCGGCAGCGTCATTGCGGTAGAGATGCAGTCCGCCGTACTTCGCCTCTACGAGCACGAGGTCGGTGCTACCATCCAGGTCCATGTCAGCGGCCGCCATGCGGCGGTGGCTTCCGGGCAAGCCTCCCAGATGCAATTCGGTTCGCTCCTGAAAGCGTCCGGTACCATCGTTTACCAGGATTAGATCCCCCGTCACCCGTCCGAGAATCAGGTCCAGGTCACCATCTCCTTCCAGGTCAAAGGCGGCACCGGCCAACTCCCCGAGACCGTCCATGGCGGGCAAGGCATCGGCTGAGGCCAGACCAAAGACACCATCTCCGTCATTCAACAGCAAGCGAGAGGGGGCCAGTTCGCCTACGAAGAAGAGGTCAGTATCACCGTCCCCGTCAGCATCGAACGCCACGGCATCCCTGGCCGCGAATTGCCACGTGCCGGGGGCGGAATCCAACGATGCGCTCAGACCACCCTCCACGGAATTGAGGTAGAACTCCTGGTGGGCATCGACACCGCCGACAACAATCAGGAGGTCTCGTTGCTCGTCGCCATTGGCATCCAACACGACCAGCGCTCGGGTTGCCACCGGCCCCTCCCCAATGACACCATCTTCAGCCGCCACAAACAACCCGGCGGCACTCCCCAGCAGCAACACGTTGGGCTCCAGTTCATTGCCCTCAATCAGGTCCAGATAGCCATCCCCGTTACAGTCCGCCGCCGCCAGGGCGACAGTCTTATGAAAAACGTGGGGCAACCGGAGACTCGACTGGTCAGCAAACGCCCCCTGCCCGTTGTTCACCCAGAGGCGATTCGCCCCTCCCATGACCGCCTGCAAAATATCCAGATCGCCGTCACCCTCAATGTCAAGGGCCAGAACCTGGCGTCCGGTGACGGTCTCAGCCGGAAACACCTCGGTCCCGGCAACACCATAATGGAGGGCCAGCTTCTCGTATTCGAATCCCTCAGCCACCACCACCGACTCCCCAGCAGCTTCCACGGTAACGTCCACGAGCCCGGCAATTCCCGGTGGTGAAATGACGCTGACGGCATCGGGTCGCCAGGCCTTGAGCTTGGCCTTGGAATCACCGAAGTAGACGGCGATGGGAGGAGCAAAACCCTCTCCCCTGACCACAATTGTGATGCCCCCCGCCGCGCTGCCCCTCTCTGGTGCCACTTTGGTCACGCCGACGGAAGGGGCCACGTCGGCAGCAGCCAGATCCGTAGTCAAACTATCGGACTGCCCGCTACCAGCGGACTCAGAGCAGGCCAGCAGAAGGAGGGAAACTGTCACCCATACGCACCTCACAGAGTCCCTCCGGGCCGCACCGAGAGTAGCAATGTAGATACCGTTCCGGCTCCGTTGAGAAACACCAGGTCGAGGTCACCATCACCGTCAGCATCGAGGTCGCCAACGAAGTTGGTCTGGTCCTGAGCCATCGGAAGTTCCGGGGTGAGGTCCAAGAAATGCCCCTTGCCATCATTACGATAGAGGCGATTTTGCTGCCCAAGATTGGCGACAACGAGGTCCAGAAAGCCATCCCCATCGAGGTCGCTGGCCAGCGCCCGCCGGCCATCAGACATGTCCACCGGTAACGAAGCCGTGGAGTCGTTGAAGAAGTAACCGTCGCCATCATTGCGCAGCAGTAGATCCTGACCGTCGGTAACGACGAAAAGGTCCCTGTCCTTGTCGCCATCAAAATCCGCGGCGACCACATCCCAGGCGCCATCGCTGATGGGTGGAATGGCCCCCGCCGGAGCCTGTAGCCAGCCATCGGGGGTGTTGACATAGAGATAGAGCTTCTGACCGTATTGCGCCTCCCTGGCAGCCGTCACCAGATCGAGGTCGCCATCACCTTCGACATCGACGAGGGCCACGGCGGTCCCCGACGAGGCCTTCTCTGGAGGGTCGAAATCGGGAGCCGCAACCAACACCCCCGGAGACTCGACATTGCTCACATAGAGCCGCGTTCGGGCGGCACTGTGCGAGTCATTGGCACCGTTGGCCACAGCCACGTCGGGGAGGCCATCGCCGTTGACGTCCCCGAGGGCAATCCCCTGCCCGTCATCCATATCCATGGGGAGACTGCCTGGCACTTCCTTGAAGACCGCATTACCGTCATTGAAGAGCAAACGATAAGGCATGTCCGGCCCGGTACTAACAAAAAGATCGGGCGTACCATTGCCATCAAAGTCGGCAATGCCAAGGTCACGTGGCTCGTAGGGCTGACCGTCGAAACGGGGCGGTGGGCCGGCCTCGCTGTCCCCTTCGGGAACAGGGTCCAGGGTGAAGTTCCCATTGCCGTCTCCGGCCAGAAAATGGAGCTCACCATCAACCGCCAGAATCAGGTCCAAACGCCCATCCGAGTCGAAATCGGCAGCCGCACCCACCGTCGCGTTCCCTGCCAGAAATGAGGGGAAGGAGAGCTCCGATGCCTGCACGAAAGATAACTCCAGGGGGAGGACCTCCAGCCCCCAGAAGAGGGACGGCCAATAGCCACCGGGTTGCACCACCCACACGTGATAGCGACCAGCCAGCAGCGGCGGGGCCAAGCCCTCAAGTTGAAATTCACTAAGATAGGTGGTGGGGATCAGGACGTCACCTAGACGCAACACCGCCTCAGGAACGAACCCATACCCCGAAACCTGCAACACGGCCCCTCCCAGCGGGCCAATGGAGCTGGGTTCCACCGCCTCAACGGCGGCCGGAGGCGGCAACTCTTCCACAATATCCGCCACCACATCCACCGCTTCGAAACCGCGGTCGTCGCCAAACAACCAACCACAACCTGACAGCAGCACAGGCAAGAGGAGCAGTAGCACCATGCTGCGCATGCGCAACACCGTGAGCAAAACAAGCAGCGCGGCCAGAACCAGCAACGCCGAAACGCGACCCTCGGCGACACCGCATCCAGCTGCGGCGGGCTCCTCCATCGTGAGGGGACTACGCTTGCGGTCGAAGACTACGGCATCGGCTTCACCAACGTCCCATTCCCCGGTGGACAGAGCTGATAACTCGGTGACCCCTGATTCCACCCCCGGCAACAAGAGGATCTTCAAATGTAGACCCGGGGCCGGACACTTCAACTCCTCTCCCGCCGGACTTGCGAGCACAAACGATGTTGCAGCAGTGCCAGTTGGCTCACGGGGAGCCAGGATCTCAAAGGAGAAACGTCCAATCTCGCCGGGCCCAACTTCAGCGGGGAGTACGGCGGCGACGTCCCAGGCAGCCCAGGATGAGGCATCATAAAGTGGACTTGCCGCCGTGCCGTCATGTGCCAAACGTAGCCAAAGCCCTCGCTTCAGCCACCGACCGGTGCCAACGTTCCTGAATTCCGCCCAGACCGTCCCCCGTTCCCCGGCAACCATTACTTGCGGGAAAGAAAGGTCCACTAGCTCGGCAGCCAGCTCCGGAGGCGCTTCACCAAACGACTCGGGAAGGCCGTTGTCGGCCACCCCGTCACAGTCATTGTCGATGCCGTCACACAACTCGGGCAAGGGCGGGACGAGGCTTTCGCACCAGAGCCACCCATCAGCACAACGCTGGTAACCCTCGGTACATAATCCGAAGAGCCCGGTCTCACAGGAGGCGATACCGCCCCCCGGGTCGGGTCCGGTGCAACCGGACCAGGTACCCCAGGAGCATCCCCCGGCACACTGGCGGAAACGGGTCCCGCAATCGCCACACGGCTCAACGACTTCCACTCCGGCAAAACACTCGCCCTCGCCGTCGCAGCTGCTCCAGGCATCCCACTGGCAACTGCCGCCACAGCTCCGGGAGTGAGTCCCGCAGTTGCCGCATTCCCCCGTTTCCTGCGCCCCCGGAACGCACTCACCACCGTCCTGACAACCGCTCCAGGCGGACCACTGGCAACTGCCGTTGCAGGCTCGCGTCTGGTGCCCACAATTGCCACAGGGAATGCTCTCGGCAGTCCCTGCTACACAGACTCCTTCGCCACTGCAGCCAGACCAGCCGCCCCACTGACAACTGCCATTGCAGGTGCGAGTAATGACCCCGCAATTGCCACACGCCTGGTTCTCCTTCTGCCCGCCAGAACAGGCCCCCTGACCGGCACAACCGGACCAACCTCCCCACTGACCACTTCCACTGCACGTACGGCTCTGGGAACCGCAGTTGCCGCACGCCTGCGACTGGCTCTTTCCGGGAGTACATTCGCCTTCCACCAGATTGTGGCGCCGGCGGGCCCGGTACTTCGAATCGATGTACTTGTTTTCGTAAAGAATGTCCGGCAGGCAGCCCTTGGCATGGTTGACATGGCTGTAACCATAGGGATCCCCACTTTCATAGATGACAATATGCCCCCCACCGTCGCACGACGATGAGTTGGCGCAATCGCCGCCGCCGGAGGTCAGCTTGCGATAGGTGAGGGCATCTCCTTTCTTGGCTGCGCTCTTGTCAATATGGTCCCAGTGAGACTTATCCCAGTAGAACTGGTAGGTGCTATAGGGATGATAGTTGGTCTTCAGCGCCTTCTCGGAAGGGACATTCCAGACGCGGGCGACATAGCCAGAGCAATCGGCCCCGGTAGAGCCAGAGTGGCTACACTTGGGACACCCGGAGGAACCGGCGTTGGGGACGCAGTTGCCTTTGCCACAGCCGTAGTCGGGACTACAGCCGGTGGCGCACCAGGCTCCCCCACCCCACCAGTACGAGAAGCCCAGACCTGACTTGGCCCGGCAAATGAGCTGGTCGCGGGTGGAAGACGGTGGCGCAGCAAAGGCCTGAGTCGCCATGAGAAGGGCCAGCAATGCCATGAGGAGGCTCTTTCTCAAGGCAGCCTCCAGTCGTCAATGTGGACTCCCGAGTCGTCGTACCACATGCGCAGCAGGCTACCATCCCGTCGGATTCGGACATCCCGCTGCAGGTACCAGATTGCGACCACGTAGGGCACTTCACCCGCAGCCTCAACTTTGCCCGAGGCGGTCAGTCGAGTCGCCCGCAGGTACTCCTTGCCGGTGGACTCATTGCGGGTATGCACGACAACCACGGTCCGGCCGTCAACAAGGTCCTCCACCCAGACGATACGCTCGATGGAATCCGCGTAAACCAACTCCTGGCTCCACGTCGCTCGCCCCATTCCGTCCTGCAGGGCAATGTGTAATGCGTGGGGACTGGCCAGTCGAGCTACCAGGGAAGCGGGGCCAGCGCGGGCAGGGCGACCGGGCACGAGAACCCTGGCGCACGGCAACCAGTCCAGACCCAGCACCCGCACCGAGTAGGTGTGACTCACCTCGAGCCAGAGCCCGTCGTCCCGCACAAACATGGCGGTGACGGCACCCGAATCATCAATCAACTCGCCCTCGACAGGATACTCTTCGACCACTCCCAGCAGCTCGTCTACAAGCAAAATCGTTCGCTTAACCAGACGGTCCAGCAGCAGCAGGCGGCCGTTAGGAAGTTGGTCCATTTCCATGTAGCTGGTGCCTGGCAGGGCAATCGAATCGATAAAATGACCACGCTTGTCAAAGCGGGCAATGCGAGACCCGACCTGGTCCAAGACCAGCGTCTCTCCGAGTTCGTTCACCAGGAAACTGGCAGGACCTTCGGCATCAGATTCATTGGGGTCAAGGCGGCCCAGCGCCCGGGCACCATCCCCCCAGGGAAACGCCCACTTCTGGTCAGCGAGGTCCTCGGCATGGGCAACGCCAGCGGACAAGAGGAGCAGAAGTGCCAGCCAGTTGGAGCCTCTCATCGACATCGCGCAAATTCTCCATCAAAAGAAACAGGGCCCATTGTACCTCGCGCGTGCGCCACGCGCCAAGCAGGATGTACGTACCATAAGGCTCGCCGCCAATTCTGACCGCCAACAACTGCCTCGCAAACACGACCAACAACGACAAGATGGTCGCTCGCATCGTCTTCCCGGTGCGAGAGGGACTGGGCGTGGACTGAGTGGACAGAGGAGTGGACGTGGACGGAGGAGTGGACGTGGACGTGGACCAAACTGGACCACGCTGGACCACGCTGGACGTGGACGCAGTGG
>CALGBT010000505.1 GCA_937884235.1 uncultured Pseudomonadota bacterium | reverse complement strand
CTGACATCAAGGAGATTCAAGCTCCCGTACTGGATGCCATTCGTGGTCAACCAATCGGCAGTTTGCTCCCGGTATTGCTCAAGGCGGTTGGAAACGAGGTGGGCTACTGGTTGTGATGGGATGATATGCGGTAGGACTGTGGAAAGGAAGGTAGCGTATCGTTCGCCGTCGTCGTTCTCCCAGTCGGTTGGGTCACGGCAGAGTACTCCATCGATATCCATGCAACAAGCTGACAGAAGGCTGTGATGGAAAAGGTTCCACTCGAAAACCCTTGGCAGTGAAAGACGACGGCACCAGTAATCCACGCGGTGCTCGGAGCCGGGCGCAACGTAGACCGTGGCAATCTCTACTTTGATGTTCAGCTCTTCTTGAAGTGTGCGAAGAGGCTCTCGATACGCCTCTAGGCTCTGTCCGGTGCAGACGGAGTCCTCCACGACGAGAACCTTGCCGACATCCCTCGCACGGTATCGTTGCCCTCCACGAGGTTGACAACCAGAAAGAAACGCAGGGAGATCGACCACCGCAATGTTACGATGCAGAGCCAGAAGGGTTGCGGGCAGCATCCCGCTTCTAGGCACGCCAGCCACCAGATCAATGTCATTGGGGAGGGACTCCGCCCATACTCGAATGTCGTCGCCCAAATCTCTCAATGAAACCCAATTCACTTCCTCGCCCCCATCCCCAGGTTGATCCACCCATGATCGCATCCTCTTGGTCTTTCGACCCGAACTAACGTGCTGAAGCCAGCGGCGAGCAGGCATTCAGCCAGATATGTACGGTCAAATACGGCCCGGTGCCAGTTGCGTCCCGGAGGCCCGTACGAGAAGAGACGTCCATTGAACCATGTGACTGGGTGGTGGCCTTCGTTGTGTTTCCACCAGCCATCGTTGCCGATGACTGAAGGCTCGAGGTAACCGCGCACCAATTTGGCAAGGTCTGGGACCCAAACCTCGAGTACTCCCCCGTTTCTTAGCAGCCTGCGCATGTCTGATAGTATGCGGACAGTCAGGAACCACGGAACATGCTCGAGAACATGGCTCATGTACACCAGGTCAAAGGACGAATCGGGGAAGGGGAGTGGGACATCAGTTAGCGAGTGGACAACGTCAATGTGATCGCCGGCGACTACGTCCATGGTCGTCCAGCCAATCCCAATCTTGTTATCTCCTGGTCCGATTTCCAAACAGCGCAAACTTGCCTATCTCCTCTGAGGGTTCGCCTTCGATGCCGGCCGCTTCAATCCTCACACGCGTTCGGCTTCCACGTGATGTTCTTTGCCTCGCCATTGTGTCCCAAAGGGGACGAGTCAATAAGAGAGTTTCCCTCGCTTTCATCGAAATGCCAGAGGCCAAGGGTATCGGTGTCCGGCTCGAGTCTCTTCTGCGGCAAGAACGGAGACTCATATCTGATGGTATTCGATACTCTGAACTCATCAATGTCTCCGCGCGCCCACCCCGTAATCGACCCATTGTCATACTCGGTTACGCCGAAGCGGAGAGGGCTCGCAGTTGGTTTCACTACCTTGCTGGTTTCGAGTTCGCTGAGGAGAAGTCCATCTAGCCAAATTCGCGAATAGCCCAAGCCAAAAGTCCATGCCACGTGATGCCAACCCGTGCCCAGGAGCTCAACTTCGGGCCAATGGTTGAAGCCCCCGAACACGCCGACGCCGACCAAGCCGTCCTCAATGCCAAAGGCCCAACCGCTATTGCCGCTGCCCCGCCGAAATACTTTCACCCATCCATTGAATTCCTGCACGCGCATCCAACCTTCAACTGTGAAAGGATGGCCAACCAGTGACAGCGGCATTCCTTCTGAATCGATGACCTCTCCGTAGCTTCCCGACGTGCCATCGAATGAGAGGAAGCGCCTATTCTCACAACCTTCACAGCCATCGCAGGCCTGTTCATTCCCATCGTCACACTCCTCCCCGTCCTGCTTGATGCCGTCGCCGCAGTATTGCTCGACGCACTCACCATCCAGGCAACCCTTGTTGTCCTCCGCACAGTCATCGCCGGGGATCCAGGAGGCCCCGAGGTCGTCGCATTGGACGATGGTGGTGCCGTCGCAGGAGAGAGAGTCGGGGACGCAGACCTGGTCCTGGCAGGCTGCGGCGTTGCCGTCCTCGCCGCAGTACTGGCCGTCGCCACAGGTTTCCAGCAGGTTGGTGGCGGTGCCGCTGGTATCGCACTCCATGAGCGCCTTGCCGTCGCAGTAGAGCGCGCCGGGAGAGCAGATCAGTTCATGGCACCCGCCGGCAACGCAGACCAGATTGCCGCAGTCGGTGGTGGACTGGATGGCGCTCCCCTTGCTGTTGCACACCGTCACCTTGTTCTCCTCGCAATAGGTCGAAGAGGGCTCGCAGACTTGAGCGTGGCAGGTGCCGCCATCGCAGTACTGGTTGGCCTTGCAGGCTGCGGTGGTGAAGCTCATGCCGTCGGCCGCGCACGCGGCCGCCGTGGCGTTGTCTACGCAGAAGGTCTCGTTCGGGGGGCAGACCGATTCGGTGCAGGTGCCATTGTAGCAGTTGAGACCCTGGGCTTTGCAATCTTCCTCGGCTGCCACCGCGGAACCCAGGGTATCGCAGGTCGTGGCAGTTCCGTCGTCGCAGTACGTTTCGCCCGGGGGGCAGACATTGTCGTGGCACGCGGCCTCGAGGCAGTGCTGGTTGGCACCGCAGACTGCGTCGACCTGCCAGGCCGAACCGTCGCCGGCACAGGCTTCCACCGAGCCGTCGATACACTTCGCCTCACCGCCAACACACTCATCGGCCACGCAGTAACCGCCCAGGCAGTATTTGTCGGCGGGGCACTCCTCCGGCCCCAGGCATTCGACGCAAAGTCCGGCTTCCTTGTCGCAGACCATGCCCAGGTCTTTGCAGTCCTTATCCGAATCACACGGGTAGGCCTGGTTGCACTCGTGGTTGGCACCGCAGGTGGTATCTTCGGGGCAGTCCTCGTCGCCGACGCAGACCACGCACTCGCCGCTCCCTTTGTGGCACACCAGGTTCGAGGGGCAATCGAGAGTCGAGGTGCATGGAGCGGGAACGCATTTGCCCTCGTCGCTGCACACTTCCTTGATCATCTCGCATTGACCGCAACTGCCGCCACAGCCATTGGCTCCGCAAACTCTCTCATCACACTGAGGTACGCAGACCTCACCTCGACCCTGGACGTCCTCGACGCGTGAGGTGTCCGGGCCGGTATCCTGGACGAGCTTGCCGCTGTTGCCGTTGGAACAGGCCAGGCCGATGATAGCCAGAACGAAAGGCAGGGTGGCGTGAATTCGTGCCCTCATGTACAGCCTCCAGTGGTGAAATGGTCCGGCACTATTGTCGCTTCTCCATTGGTCGAATGCAAATGTCATGGCAGCTCATGGCCGCCCACTTCAAGCAAACCTGCCCGAATCCCGGCCAGAATGGAACCTGGCCCGGTGCGGGTACCCAGCTTATCCATCAGATGGCCGCGATGCGTGCGTACCGTCTTCTCGCTGATATAGAGGGTTTCGGCGATCTGTGTGGTATCCAGGTCGGCGGCCATGTACCGCAATACCTCCAGCTCCCGCGGCGTGAGCGGACGTGCGATCGACACTCGGTTGCGAAAGAGCCTGTGGTGGGCCAGTAAACGGCAGCAGCACGGACAGGCGTATTGCTGACCGTGGCGTAGAGATTCTACAGCTTCAACGATATGGCTGACATTGCAGTGCCAGCAGAGCAGCACGTCGAGTCCTTCGGCACGCGCCTCGTCCATGAGGTCCCTGGATGGCTCGCAGAGGAATCCAGCGATGCGCAAGTGCGGACGTACACGGCGAAGTTCACGCAACGCTCGGGGCCTGGAGCCTGCCTTCGGGCTCATCTGGACGATGGCCAGTTCTACATCGTGATCGACGAGCCAGCGCAACGCCAGGTCGCGGGTACCGTGGGGATGCGGCTCCGTGGCCCCCGCGGTAGCCAGAGCTGTGGAGATCGCGGTGTGAAAGAGTGGAGGCTCCACGGCCACGACTGCGCGCCAAGCATGTCTGTTGCCAGCCATACCCACCATTCCCAACTAGTGTTCAGTTAGAACACTGTGTCCTGAAGATACCCTTCTGGGTGATATCGTGCAGAATGGGGGGGGGGGGGCGGCCAACGGGTTTTTTGTGAATAGTGTTTGGCCGTTTGAGCGGGGCACCGTCCGCCAAGTCCGCTTAGTCAGATTAGTCAGAACCGTCCGATCCCGCACCCCGGTCCGAGCCTCTCGCCCCCCGCACCACCCAGACCCGGTTGATAGAGTCCGCCACCCGTCGCTACTCACCCGGCTGAGTCGGGCGCAGCACAAAGCAGACGTATCCGTACTCGCTACCGAACCGTCGGCGAACACTAATCTCGTTCTCGCACATGTTGGATACCGCCAGTGCCTCTCGACTGGTCCCGTGCTTCTTGCGGAACCAGGCCAGGCGCGGCACCATGGGCGCATAGTAGTGCTCTTCCCAGTCAGAATCGGGCAGCGTGAAATGGTCCGTGGCGACGTACCCGGCGCGCTCGGCCATGGCCAGGCAATCGTTCACAGTGGCCATCTCCGGATACTCCTCGGCCCAGAAGCGGGCGCATTCAGGGGACGGTTCTGCGGTCAGCCAGCAGCACTCGGTGACTACTACCCAGCCGCCCGGGGATACCAGACGATGCCAGTGCTTGAGCCCCGCTTCGAAGCCGACGTTGGAGATGGCCCCCTCGGACCAGATTACGTCGAAGGATTGGTCGGGCAGCCCCAGATCGCCCATGTCGTCAATCAAAGTCCGGATCTGTTCCTCCAGCCCTGCCTCGCGGGCCGTGATATCCAGCCTGGCCAGGAAGGTCTGATGGAGATCCACCGCAGTCACCCGTCCGCCCGACAGACGAGCCAACTCTAGGGTCTGGCGCCCAACCCCGCAGCCGATATCGATAACCTCGGGTTGCAAAGGAAGATCCCCCAGCAAAGCCCAGGCTCGGCGAGTGGATTCGTCGCTGCCTGGCCCTTGCTGAGCCAGTCCTGCGAAGAACTCGAAAAACAGATCGGCCATCTTCTGGTCACTCATGATTCCTCCCCTCCTTGCTGCGCCAAAGCTATCCTTCCCAATCCCAGAAGAAATCCTTGTTGCTCATCTCCGGTTCTGGTTCGACACCCAAAGCGTCAGCATTGCCCTCTTCCTGGCCAATAACAATCACCATCTCTTCCAGATCGGCAACTTCCTCGGCCCAATATGCTTCCGTGCCGAAGTGTGGCCAGGTCAGGGGAAAGACCGGGTCGTGCCAGCGGCGGGCGAGCCACGCGGTGTAATGAATGCGCCGTAACGCTCGGAGTGGCTCGATGAGTCGCAATGTCTTGTGGTCGAAGGGCCGAAACTGTTCATACCCCTCAACCATGCTTGCCATGAGTTGCCTGGTATGGTCGTCACGCCCCTGCAGTAGCAACCAGAAATCTTGCACCGCTGGCCCCACCACATGGTCGTCAAAGTCGAGGACATGGAGCGTTTCATCACGCAGCAGCAGGTTGCCGGCGTGAAAGTCTCCGTGAATGCGCTGCACCTCAACTCCCGCCAGCCGCCGGTCAGCAATATCGGCCAGGGCATTGGCTGCCCCGGCGTAACGGGCTTCCAGGTGCACCGGGATGGTCTCGTGCTGCATCAACCATTGCAGATTGGCCCGCACGTAGGTGTTGGCATCGAGGCGGACTCGATGATGTGATTGCCCGGCGGCACCGACGTTGTGCAGTCGCCCCAGCAACCTCCCCAGCCGCTCGGCCAGTTCGTGATCGATGTCCTGTGGTGCCCGCCCCCCAAAACGGTCGTAGAGACAGTAATAGATGTTCTCTTTGGCCTGCAGAGTCGACCCGTCCGGGAAGCGGCGTAGCCCGCAGATGGGCACCTCTGCTTCCTCCAGGTCGTTCATCAGGCGGTGTTCTTCCAGGATCTGCTCCCGGGTCCAGCGCTGCGGCCGGTAGAACTTGGCGACGACGTGGGTTTCGTCCGCCAACTGGATGTCGTAGACCCGGTTTTCGTATGAATTGAGGGCGTGGCAGACCGGGTTGCAGAGCAGGCCAGCATCCTCCACCGCGTCAAGCACCTTCTCTGGCGTGAGGGCAAGGAAGAGGTCCGTGGCCTGGTCAAGTGGCATGTTCACTCCGGGCGTGGCCGACTAGTCCTGTCCGGCGGTTTGCTTAGCGTATCTGCGCCGATCCGATTCCACCAGATGTTGTTTGCGGATGCGAATACTCTTGGGCGTGATCTCCACCCGTTCATCGTTTTCGATATACTCCAGGGCCGCTTCCAGGGTCATCCGTCGCGGTGCCTTGAGGACCACCGTGGCATCTTTGTTGGATGATCGGACGTTGGTGAGTTTCTTGGTTCTGACGACGTTGCAGATGATGTCGTTTGGCTTACAGTGCTCCCCAACCACTTGTCCCATGTAAACCTGGTCTCCCGGTTTCACGAACATGATGCCTCGATCGGCCAACTGGTCCAGGGCATAGGCCGTGACCTGCCCCTTCTCGGTCGCGAGCATCACTCCGAGGCTGCGCCCACCAATGGGGCCGCGATGGGGGCCGTAGCAATGGTAGCGGTGGTGCATGAGCGCCTCACCGTGGGAGGCCGTCATCATTCGCCCGGCCAGTCCGATGAGGCCCCGGGCCGGCACGATGTACTCGAGATGTGAGCGGTTGCCTCGGGGCTCCATCTTCACGAGCTCAGCCTTGCGGTCCCCCAGTAGTTCCATGGCCGTTCCCAGATACTCGTTGGGAACATCCAGGGTGAGGGATTCCAGAGGCTCGGTCCGCTTGCCGTCTTCCTGACGATAGATTACCTGTGGTTTGCCCACGGCCAGCTCAAAGCCTTCCCGGCGCATGTTCTCCAGCAGGATGCCCAGGTGGAGAAGGCCACGCCCGGAAACCACGAATTCGTCGCCCTTCTCCTCGACTCGCATGGCGACGTTAACCTGCAACTCAAGACGCAAGCGATCGCGCACTTGCCGAGCCGTCACAAAAGTCCCTTCCTGACCGGCGAAGGGGCTGTCGTTGGCCCTGAAGACCATGTGCAGGGTCGGTTCATCCAAGGCCATCAGGGGGAGCGGATTGGGGTGGTTGACGTCGGCCAGAGTTACGCCGATGTCAACGTTGGAGAGGCCCACCGCAGCGAAGAGGTCGCCGGTGGTCACCTGGCGCACTTCCTTGCGCCCGAGGCCATGGAAGCGGTAGAGCTGGGCGATCTTCTGGGGCGTCGCTTTGCCCTCCCGGTCGATGAGCACGATCTCCTTGCCCGCTTCCAGGATGCCGGCAAAGACCCGGCCGATGCCGATGCGGCCAACGTAGTCGTTGTAGTCCAGGGTCATGACCTGGGCCTGCAACGGTGCGTCCATGGGAAAATGGCTCACCGGGACGTGCTCGATAATCGCCTCGAAGAGGGGGTGGATGGTGCCCCCGCCCACGGGTGGCCACTGTTGGTCGTCCAAGGTGGCCCAACCTTCTTTGGCCGAGGCGTAGAGAATCGGGAAATCAAGGGCCTTCTCATCAGCCCCCAACTCCACCATCAACTCAAAGACCTCGAGCAGGACGGCATCGGGGCGAATTTCGGGGCGGTCCATCTTGTTGAGCACCACCACCGGGCGGAGTCCCATCTCCAGGGCGTTGGCCAACACGTAGCGGGTCTGCGGCATGACGCCTTCGAAAGCATCCACCACCAGCAGCACCCCGTCGGCCAGCTTCAGAACCCGCTGCACTTCACCCGAAAAGTCGGCATGGCCCGGCGTATCAACAATATTGATATGGTACTTCTTACCTGCAACATCAGTGTAGGTAATGGCGCAGTTCTTGGCCAGAATGGTAATTCCGCGCTCTCGTTCGAGGGGGTT
>CALGBT010000504.1 GCA_937884235.1 uncultured Pseudomonadota bacterium | reverse complement strand
CGGTGCCGATCTGAGCGGCGATGATTCCCTTCTTGACGTCCAGCTCCAGCCGGCATCCATCGTCCAGGGGGAGATTGCCGCGCTCGGCAAAAAGCACTAGATAACGGGCCAGGCGCGACCGGATGTCATCGAGCAACAGACCCGAGGCGAGGTCGACGAGGTGGCGTACCCACTTTGCCTGAGCGGCAATCATTGCCAGGGCAGCCTGGGAGTTTCCCGCAACAAGGTCGAGCAGCGGCTGCCTGGGCACGAGAATGGCTGCGGTCTCCACCAGGGCACTGGCGCTGGCGGGGAACTTCTGCATAGCCAGCACCGCAACCTCAGCGACGCTCTGCCCGTCCTCGATAATATGCAGAATCTGCTCCCGGCCACTGGAGTTGGACCGGTACACTTTGATGCGCCCGTACTCGACTAGATAGAGGGCATCAGCCTCATCGCCATGCTGGAAGAGGATCTGACCGCGCTCCAACGAGATTCGTGAACAGAATTCAGCAATGTTCTTGAGCAGTGCCTCAGGTAGTGCACTGAAGAGGGTAAAGCGGCGCAATCGAATCACATCGACAGTCATCTCACTCCTGGGCCCAGGTCTCGCTGGTAAGCTACATCAGAAATACGCTTTGAAGGCTATCAGGTCAAGGGTCCTCGCCACTTTTCAGGACCATTTGACTTGTTTCGCCATGGAAACGAGAATGGTGTCAACGAGGGGAGCTATGAAAAGAGATTGGCTGAAATGCATTTTCGCCGGGTTGCTTGTTTCCTGCAGTAGCGAGACCACGGCCCCGGGTCCGGATGTCATGGATGTTCCGGCGCTGGTGGACGCCCGCGGTGCAGCAGAGGTGGGCAGATCGGTCGATGTCATGAAGGAGATCTCCGACGTGTTGGCAGATGCCTCCACGGACGGTATCGACCTGGTCAGTGACTTCACCGCCACCGAAGTGGCGGCTGATACCACGGATGGCTACACCTACGAACCTCCTGATTGTCCGGTGGGGGCACAGTGGACTCCCGGGACACCTATCTTCGTGGAGCGAACTGCAGAGTGGGGCCTCACCGGTGTGCTGGCGACTCGGCTCAACGTGACCGACATCGATGGTGATGGTTGGCCCGACCTGTTGGTGCGGATCGGTGGTGGTCCTGAAGATTTCGGGCCCGAGGGTACGCGCAGTCGCTGGGTGCTCCGCAATACCGGCGAAGGGACCTTCGAGGATGTCACCGAATCCTCCAAGCTCTTCCTGCCTCGCAATCCCGAATTGACAAATGGTGCCCGGCCAGGGGAGATCATGGCCAGCGCCGACGTGGACAACGATGGCGACCTGGATATCTACACGGGGACGGCAATCCACACAGTTGTCCAGGGGCAGGAGACCATTGAATTGATGCTCAACGACGGTACCGGGGTGTTCGAGTTGGGGCCCGCCGGGAGTGAGTTGCGGCGAGAAGGCTTGAAATCGGTCATCGCTGGTGCGGCCTTCGTGGATGTGGATCGCGACGGCAACGTTGATCTGTGGACGGTGCACAACATGGCTGCCGAGGCGGCTTCACCGCTGCCCGATAATCTCTATCTGGGGGATGGCACGGGCATGTTTGTAGATGTGAGCAAAGAAGCGGGTATCCAGACCATGAGTTGGATGTTCCCCTTCCAGTTGAATCAAGCCCTGGGCCATTCCTGGGGCTGGTCTGCGGCGGCCTGTGACCTTAATAACGATGGCGTGACCGAGTTGCTGGCTGCTTCGTACGGGCGCTGCCCCAACCATCTCTGGCAGGGCACGAAACTCGAGGATGGCTGGGTGGAATTTGAGAATGTTTCGGTCGACTCAGGGTATGCCTATGATCACCGCATGGACTGGACCGACAACGAATCCGCCCGTTGCTTCTGCAAACTCCACCCCGATGCCGAGGACTGTGAAGGTGTTCCGCCGCCGGCCTATATGGTCTGTGAGAAGGAGGAGGACATCTTCCGGTGGAGCCATGACTCGGACCGGGAGCCATGGCGCCTGGCTGGTAACAGCGCCGCCACCGAGTGCGCTGACATGGACAATGACGGCAACGTCGACCTCCTCACGGGGGAAATCGTCCACTGGGACGTGGGGTCCAGTTCGGACCCTGCGGAGTTGCTTTTCAACAGTGGCGAAGAGAACGTTCGCATGGTGCGTCCCGGTAATGAAGTGACAGGGTTGGTCCGAGAGCACCCCGGCCCCATCTGGGACAACGGTGACATGACCAACACGGTGCTTGATTTTGACAATGACGGGTTGCTCGACGTCTACATCGGGTCCTCTGACTACCCGTACACTCGGGGACTTCTCTTTCATCAGAAGAGCCATCGCAGCTTTGAGCCCGTGGCCATTGAGGACTCCTTTGAACACTTACGCAGCCATGGCGTTGTCACCGCAGACTTCGACCGGGATGGCGATATGGACATGGTGGTCGGGCATTCGACGTTCAGATGCGGTGACCCCTATCTTGACGACTGCTACGAAACCTCGCAAATGCGCTTCTTCGAAAACATCCAGGGAAACGTCAACGGCAATTGGGTCGAGTTTCATCTTGCTGGAGACGTGGGGACCAATCGCGCCGCCATCGGTGCGAGAGTAACGGTTGAGGCTGGCTGCCATACCTATCTGAGGGACGTTGACGGCGGCCACGGACACTTTGGGACGCAGCGAGACCTAACGGTCCACTTCGGAGTGGGCGATGCCGAGACGGTGGCGGTCACGGTACGCTGGCCGGATGCCGCCCTTACCGAGCAGCAGTTCGTGGTCGATACGAACCACCGCTACCAGGTGATCCAGGGCGAAGACCCGGAAGCATATTGACCGACTCCAGAACCGTTGCTATAAGTGCTCCATGAATAAGTTCTGCCCCAGATGCTCCAGGCACTTTCCCATGAGCGAGGAGACCTGCCCGGATGACGGAACCAACCTCGTGCACTTTGATGAGCAGGATCTGGTGGGCAAAGTTCTGGACAACCGCTACACCATCCTGTCGCGGGTGGGCAAGGGGGGAATGGGCGTCGTCTACAAGGCCGAGCAGCACCTCATCGGCCGGATCGTCGCGCTCAAAGTGCTCAACAAGGAGATTGTCAAGGACGAGACTGCGGTCAAGCGGTTTCTCAACGAGGCGAGAGCCATTGCCTCCCTTGAGAACATGCACACTGTGACTCTGTATGATTTTGGCGTCACCACCGAAGGGTTGCTCTATTACACCATGGAGTTGCTTGCCGGGCGCCCCCTTTCCAGTCTGCTGCAGAGTCATGGCCCGCTGCCCGTGGACCGTGCCGTTGAGATCATCTTTCAGACCCTTGAATCCCTCGGCGAAGCCCATGACAAGGGCATTCTTCACCGGGACATCAAACCAGACAACCTCTTCCTGCAGGCCCGCACCGCGGGCGAGCGGGTCAAGGTCCTGGATTTTGGCATCGCCAAGTTGGTGGGGGAAGGCGGAGAGGGGACCGCCATTACCAAGACGGGGATGATCTGCGGTACACCCCAGTACTTGAGTCCCGAGCAGGTGTTGGGAAATCCTGCGCAGCCGGCCAGCGACCTCTATTCCCTGGGAGTGGTATTCTACGAAATGGTGGCCGGCATGCCGCCCTTCTTTTCGCCCACTCCCATGAAGATGTTGCTCAAGCACCTCAACGAGATACCGCCCCCGATTTCGGTGCGCAATCCCAACGTGATAGTACCCCCGAGTATCAACCGCTTTGTCGAACGTGTGCTTGCCAAGCAACCCGAGGACCGTTATCCCTCGGTAGCCGAGTTCCGCAAGGGACTTGAAGAGGCACTGGCACAGGTCAGCGAAGATACCGACGGAGAGTCTCTGACCGCTCTCATCCAGACCGATTTGGGGGTGCGCACCCTGAACAAGTCCGCGGCGAGAGCTCCGCAGTTGGGGCGTACTGCCGATCTGGTCGCCATGGGAGATGAGGAGACTCAGCCAGTGCCTGACGGTACCCAGGATGTGGCGAGACCCGCGGTGCGAACCGCACCGAAGGGGTCGTCTCGCGATGATGACCCGAGGGCCAGACCTCTGACACGCCAAACGGTTGATGACGAAAGTGATTCGACGGCGCAGGTGGTGGAACGCTTTGCGGGCAATTCCAAGTGGGCAGGGGTTGGGGTGGCGGCGCTGATAGTGGTTGTTGGCTTACTGGTCTGGCAACCCTGGAGTGTGCCGGGGGTGGAAGAGGTGCCGGCGGCGAAGAAGGTTCCTGGTGGCGGGACGGCAGATGTCTCTCTCCCCGCGGTGCCCGTTGCCCGGGTGGGGGCAGGTGGGGTTGATATTGTTACTGCTCCCGAGGTGCGGCCTGCGGTTGAGCAGCCAGTTGGTCTCCCCGTGGATGCGGGGTCTGTTGCCACGGTCAAGGACGTCGTGACTGTGGATGTGCCTACCTTGGCGGAGCTGCGCGATGCCGTTGCTGAAGTGAGGGCCGTCGAGATGGTCCCTGATCAACTCGCCGCCGTCGAGACCGAGGAAGTGAAGCCAGAACTGAAGGAAGAGCTACCGAAGCCAGCGGTGGAACCGCACCTCTCCGGCGAGGATGGCAAGAAGGAAATGAAGACAGAAAAGAGGGCGAAAAGGCATACGGACAAGAAGCGCGAGAAGCCGAAGACAGTAGAGAAAGCTGCTGTGGAGAAGCCGGCGACGGGCACCGGCTTCAAGCGCATTGGCAGCGAGAAGCCCGCCGAAGCTGAAAAACCCGCTGAAGTGAAGAAGCCGGCCGGCTTCCGTCGCATCCCAATGGATTAGTCCCCAATCGGCAGCATGACTGTGACCGTGGTTCCATGCCCTGCTTCGCTCTCAACTTCGATGTGGCCGTGGTGACCCTGCACAATGGATTGGCAGATGGTGAGGCCCAGGCCGAGTCGTTGACTGTTGGGGTCGGCGCTGAAGAACGGGTTGAAGATGTGGGGTAGATGCGCGGACTCAATGCCCCGGCCATCGTCGTGAAACTCGATGCGGGCGAAATCTCCATCTCGGCGGAGGCTGACGGTGACCTTGCCGAGGCCTTCTTGAGTGGCATTGACGGCGTTGCTCAGGAGGCTGGAGAAGATGGCCCGGAGCTGTTCGCTGTTGCCCTGGCCCGGTGGCAACTCCGTAAGCTTCAGGTCAATGGTGGCGCCAACCGCCCGGAGGTCGTCGGCCAATTCTGCAGCGACATCTTGGAGCAACTGGTCAAAATGGATCGTGCACACTGCCTCGGCATCGTCCACCCGGAGTCTGGATAGCTGCTTGAGCATGCGGGCACAGCGAGAGGATGCCTTGGCCAGATCGGTCAGTGCCTCGATGCCGGCTTCACCGCCGGTCACCATTTGCAGTCCGTCGCTGACCATCCGCATGGTGCGATTGACTTCGGCAAAAATGATGGCCGCGAGTCGTCCCAGCGTGGCGCTCTTCTCTACTGATGCCAGCTCGGCCTGGACCCGCTCCAGGTCCCCTTCGGCAATCCGTCTCTTGCGGGCAGCCTCCTCCATCTGCAGGAAGAGGTGACGCTTCTCCTGGACGGCCATCTGCTCGCGGGTGACATCCTTGATAACAATAACCAGGCCCTGGATGATACCGCCGCGCATAATCGGGTGAACCGAGTCTTCGTAGAATCGGTAGTCTGGGAAGAAGACCTCGAAAGTGCCCTGACTGCCCTCCGGGTAGTCACGCACGGGGCAACTCTTTGCCTCACTGCGGTGGTGGGCAAAGAGGTCGCAACAGTTGAGGTTCACCATGTTGCGGACGTCCCGTCCCAGGAGCGATGCCAGGGCGCGATTTACTCGTCTCACGCTGCCGTCGAGGTCAACGATGGCAATGCCCTCGGAAATGGAGTCAAACGCTGCTTCCCATTCAGCCTTGGCGCACTCAAGTGTCAGGTTAATCGATTCAGCAGCCGGGCCTGGTTCAGGGCCTTTCCCACTCGGTGTCACGCCATCCCCCATGTGCTTCAGCTTCGCACGTGCGGTTGATTTAACCTGAGCTTGCTCCTATAGTCAAGCTCGGCCGTACGCACGGGAGCGATTCCATGACCAGCCAGCATGAACAGGAATCAGCAGGCCCCACTCACAGCTCTACCGACCGGGAGGACGAGCAGTTGGGCGAGGCGGTGGCCTTTGTCAATGCACAAACACGTCTACCGTGGGCGACCCTCTCTCTAATCGTGGTGATGGCTGGACTCTACTTCGTAGCAGTGATGCGGGCCGGCAGCGGCGACAGCCTGGTTCTGCTGCTCCTTATCAGCGGTGCGAAGATCAATGCGACGGTCATTGATGGTGAATGGTGGCGGTTGATTTCGTCTGCTTTTCTGCACGGTTCCTTCACCCATCTGGTGGTCAACGCCATCGGGATTCTGCTCCTCGGCTGGTTTGTGGAGAATGCCATGGGCAGGCATTTCCTGCTGGTCTCTTTTGTCTTGCCGGCGATGGTGGGCGGACTGGTGTCGGTGGTGGCGACGGACCATCCCAGCGTCGGTGCTTCGGGGGGGATGTTTGGGCTGATGGGGGCAACAGTTGGCTTTGCCGCACTGAGGTGGAAGCGCATTCCCCGCCTCATCCGCTCCTACGTTGTGGGTCTGCCGGTCGCGGTGGGTACTTCTTCCATCATTTACGGAACCCTTGCTGCCAATGTCGACAACTCGGCGCACATGGGCGGCGCAATTGCAGGGCTGTTGTTGGGGCTGGCAGGAGTGCTGGCCAATGGGCGCGGGGCTGATGCCAGACTCTTTCTGGCCAGGTTGCTGGTAGGAGCAACGTTGCTGGTTGCCGTCTACGGGGTAGGCTCGGCCTTGGCCCGCATGTACTTTCGCTACCAGCTCCCTCCGGTGGAGTGGGCGGTGCGGGGCGAGGGCGAGCGGCGGGCCTACCTGTGGCCGGTGAACTGGCGTGCAGGCACGCTGGTGGAAGGTGTCTGCCTCCTCGGTGAACCAGTCTCCAGGACTCCAGTCGTGTGTTACGCCGACCCCTATTTTGCCACTGTGGTGGTGGGGTCACTGCAGCGCATGCGGGGTACTGGGATCTATGCCGAATGGGCGTTGAGGACTGCGGACAGTGAGATTGTCAGTGGCGGCATTTATGAACCGTACGACATTCTCTGGTACGAAGACCTGGAGCGAGACCTGGCTTTCGGCCTGTTGGCCTATGCTCCCGTCATCGACAAGTATGTGCCCACGTTTACAGCGTTTTGCGCCCGGCCAGTGCGGGCACGTAGCGGGAAAGTCTCTCCTGGAGCGCAGGGCCATCCGTGAGTTGCAGGAGCGCCTCGCTTACGTAGCCGAGGGTGACGTCAACCCATTGCAGGAAGCCCGGGTTGCCTTTGACGCGGTCAATGAAGACGAAACGTCCGGCGTCCTTCAGTTTGCGCTGCACTGTCTGGAGATGGAAATGCTGGCGCATCTCTGTTGCCGTGGAGAAGGGCAGCAACTCCCTGGCCTGGTCCCAGTAGTAAGCCAGCAAATGGTCCACGGTCTGGCTTTCCAGCGGGATGTAAGAGTCCCGCAGAAGCGCCACCAGATCGTACATCGGGGGGGCCAGCAGCGCGTCCTGGAAATCAATGAGGACGAGATTCCCGCAGCGGCGCATGAGATTGGTAGACTGGTAGTCTCGATGGGCGAGGCGATATGGCGAACTGGCCAACTTGTCGGCGATGGCGTCAAAGCTCTGTTCCAGAGCAGTCGCGTCTGCCGGCAGCAGTTTGGCGCCAGCATGGTCCAGCAGTAGCCACTCCTTGAAATGCTCAAGCTCCCAGCGCAACAGAGCCCGGCTGAAACGGCGGTCAAAGCCGATGCATGGCGGACCGGAGACGGGGGAGCTGACGGTGGCTGACTGAAACTCGACCAGCAGATCGATGGCTTCTTCGTAGCGTGCAGC
>CALGBT010000503.1 GCA_937884235.1 uncultured Pseudomonadota bacterium | reverse complement strand
GCCACTACCGGCCTATCCCCACCCAAGCCGGCAATGCCAGCCTATTCCCCCATCACCGTCATCGATATCTGCCGTTGATGTGACCGGCGGCGGTGCTCCCAGAGGTAGATTCCCTGCCAGGTGCCCAGTGCCAGCTGGCCGTGGCGGACGGGGATGGTCAGGGAGACTGGAGTGAGGGTGGAGCGGATGTGGGCGGGCATGTCGTCGAGGCCCTCAGAGGTATGGGTGTAAATGGGATCGCCCTCTTTGACGAGGCGCTTGAACCAGGCTTCCAGGTCCTCACGAACTGCGGGGTCGGCGTTTTCGCAGATGATCAGTGAGGCACTGGTGTGGTGAGTAAAGACATTGCAGAGGCCAGTGGTGATGCCTGAGTTGCGGACGGCTGAGCCCACCTCCGCAGAGATATCGTAGGTTCCGTGTCCGGTTGTGGCGAGGGAGAAGTCACTGGTGAACACCATGGGCCGGGCCTCCTGTATAACCGGCGAGAGGGCCGGGTAGCATGATTCTACTACGTTTAAGTCGGCACTGCAGCTTGCTTTTAATGTTTGCCACTATATCTTGATACTGTTAGTCTACCGGCTCCTCCTCGTGAGGGTCGGCCTTTTCAATTACACTGGTTAGGTGTCCCGGATGAAAGATGATCGCAGCAAGTTCAAGACCCTGCTGCTCTGGGCGGTACTTTTTGTCGGCTTCATAGTTGTCTTCCAGTACGTAAAGCAATCGGGCAAAGAAGAAGAGATTGCGCTCTCCGTTTTCCTGCAGGATGCCAAGTCCGTGTCAGGACTGGAGGATGGCCTCAAGCCCCTCAGTCAAGTCAAGGCGTTCACCGTTGCCGGGGAGCGAATTGTCGGCGAGTTGCACGACGGCGAAGCCTTTGTTACTCGGGGCGACGTCAAGGCCATTGGTGAGCCTTTCAACCGGGCCTTGCGGCGGGGCGTGAGTATCACCTACGTCGATGCTGAGGCTGTGCTCGAAGTACCGGAGGAGGCCGAAGAGATGGCCTTTTCGCTCTTCGTGTCAAAGCTCTCCTCGTTGCCATCCGACTGGCAGGATGGGAAGTATGCTCGCAGCAAGGTGAAGACTGTTGAAGTGCGTGGCGAGGAGATTATCGCTAAGTATGCCGACGAGAAGCAGAAGAAGACCTCGGGGCCCATGTCGGACGAAGACGAAGCGGAGCTGAGGTCGCTGGGCATTACGGTGAAGCATGAGCCGCAGACGGAGGGCTTCTGGGTCCAGTTCCTCATCTCCTGGGTCCCCATGATCTTCCTTTTTCTGATTTTCTTCTTCTTCATTCGGCAGTTGCAGTCCGGGGGCGGCAAGGCGATGAGCTTTGGCAAGAGTCGTCACCGCCTGCTTACGGAGTCTTCGAAGAAGGTGACTTTCGATGATATCGCGGGCATTGACGAGGCCAAGGACGAGCTGCGAGAGATTGTTGAGTTTCTGAAGGACCCCAAGAAGTTCACGCGTTTGGGCGGCCGCATCCCTAAGGGCGTGCTGTTGATGGGAGCCCCTGGGACCGGCAAGACGCTCCTTGCCAGAGGCGTAGCTGGGGAAGCCGGGGTGCCCTTCTTCTCCATTAGCGGCTCGGACTTCGTGGAGATGTTCGTCGGAGTCGGTGCTTCCCGTGTGCGTGATCTCTTTGAGCAGGGCAAGAAGCAGGCTCCTTGCATCATCTTTATTGACGAAATCGATGCTGTGGGCCGGCACCGCGGTGCCGGTTTGGGCGGTGGCCACGATGAACGTGAGCAGACGCTCAACCAGTTGCTCGTCGAAATGGACGGTTTTGAGTCCAATGAGGGCGTGATTCTCATCAGTGCCACCAACCGTCCGGACGTTCTTGACCCGGCATTGCTACGGCCGGGGCGTTTCGACCGGCGGGTTGTAGTTCCGCTCCCGGACCAGATTGGGCGCGTCGGGATTCTTGAGGTCCATACCCAGAAGAAGCCGCTGGGACCTGATGTCAATTTGGATCATATCGGCCGTGGGACGCCGGGGTTTTCGGGTGCGGACCTGGAGAACCTGGTTAACGAGGCGGCCTTGCTGGCGGCCCGGATGGACCATGATGCCATTCTTCAGTCTGACCTGGAAGAGGCCAAGGACAAGGTCATGATGGGGGCTGAACGCAAGAGCATGGTGCTTTCCAAAGAGGAGAAGCGCACGACCGCATACCATGAGTGTGGCCACGCGCTAGTGGCGCGCCTGCTCAAGCATTCGGACCCGCTTTACAAGGTTACTATCATACCCCGAGGCCGTGCCCTGGGGTTGACACAGTTGCTGCCCGAGCAAGACCGGCATGGCTACAGCAAGAAATGGGTAGTTGATACCATGGCTATGCTGATGGCGGGTCGGGTTGCGGAGGAATTGGTTTTTGCAGAGCAGACCACCGGTGCGGGACATGACATCGTTCAGGCGACGAATCTGGCGCGCAAGATGGTAACGGAATGGGGCATGAGCAATCTGGGCCCCGTGGCCTTCGAAGGCAAGCAGGAAGAGGTCTTTCTGGGCCGCGATTTTAACCGGCAGAAGAGTACCTCAGAGGCCATGGCGCAGCGCATCGACAGGGAAATCAAGCGGCTGGTGCATGAAGCCTACGACCAGGCCCATGAGATCCTCACGGGGCACCGGGACGCGCTAGAAGCGATGGCCGAGAAGCTACTGGAGTTGGAAACCATCTCGCGCACCGAGGTGGAAGAGATAATGGAAGCTCATGGCATTCCGGCAAGAGAAGGTGATGCTCACTGGCGTACCGCAGTTCCCCCTCCTCCCGAGGCGGGAGATGAAGGAAGTGAAGATGTCGCAGCAGATGTGGCCGATGACAACAAGGCGGACAAAGTGCCGCCTCTGCCCCCCAGCCGACCTGTTGAACAGTCCTGAGATAGTGGAGAAATCATGCCAGCATATTCAGTCCTCAAAACGAGGTGTGGCGAGTTGTCCTTTGATCGGACGCGCATCATGGGGATCATCAATGTAACACCTGACTCGTTTTCTGATGGTGGCCATTTTGCCGGTGTAGATGAGGCCGTGGAGCATGCCGTGGCCCTGGTTGCCGCCGGTGCTGATATCCTGGATGTTGGCGGGGAGTCAACTCGGCCGGGCGCAGAACCGTTGCCCATGGCCGAAGAGCTGGCAAGGGTTGTTCCAGTCATTGAGGCCCTGCGCACCCGGGTAGATGTTCCGATCTCCATCGATACCTACAAGATGGCTGTGGCCAGAGCCGCGCTCCTTGCCGGGGCAGACATTGTCAATGATGTGACTGCCTTGCGAGGGGACCCGGAGATGGTCCGTTTTGTTGGTAGCGAGAAGGTTCCGGTGGTTCTGATGCATGCGCTCTGGCCCCCCGCCACCATGCAAGAATCCCCAGAATATGTTGACGTGGTGGAAGACATTGCCTCATTTCTGGAAGACCGGGCCCGCTACGCCATGGCATTTGGCGTGCCCCGGGAGAGCATCATTGTCGATCCAGGTATCGGCTTTGGCAAGGCGACAGAGCACAACCTGGCCATCCTGCGCGATATTCCCCGCTTTCTCGCAATGGGGTATCCGGTGCTGGTGGGGCCCTCCCGGAAACGCTTCATCGGCGACTTGACCGGCCGGCCGGCGTCGGACCGGCTATCTGGCACCATTGGGGCGGTGGCTGTGTGCGCCGCTGCTGGTGCCAATATCGTGCGCGTCCATGATGTTGAGGCCATAAGAGATGCGGTGAGAGTGGTTGACGCCATCGTCTGGCAAGTGTAGTTTAACCGACGGCACTAAAGGCACCGATCGGAGCTCTGCGTGGGGACCACGTTCGACATTCTGAAGCAACTGTTGGACATCTTCGCGGTTGCCTACGTTATCTATCGTTTTCTGCTGGTCTCCAGGGGCACTCGCGCGATCCAGGTGTTTGTGGCGGTCGTGGTTTTCCTGATGCTCCTGGCCCTTTCCCAGGAACGACTCCTGGACCTGGTTACGTTTCGCTGGCTGCTGGACAAGTTGTGGAGCGTCATCTTCCTGGTAATCGTTGTTCTGTATCAGGACGACATTCGGCGTAGCCTCACCCGTTTCAGTTGGACCGATGCCTTGTTCAGGGACCGGGGATTGACGCCTGCAAGGTCCCTTGAGGAGTTGATCAAGGCAGTCCGGCAGCTCTCTTCCAAGCGCATCGGTGCGCTTATCGTTTTGGAGCGTACCGGGAGTCTGGAGCCCTTCATGGCCGACTCGGGAATCCGGGTCGATGGCTACGTTTCGAAGGGGCTGCTCTTCGCCCTCTTCTTGCCTTCTCATGAGAATCCGACCCACGACGGAGCCGTCATTTTGAGCAAGGACAGGGTTCTGTCCGCGGGCGTGATTCTGCCCCTGACCAATCGCTCCGATCTAGAAAACTGGGTTGGTACCCGCCATCGGGCAGCCATTGGCCTGACTGAGCGGGTGGATGCCATGGTCGTGATCGTTTCTGAGGAGACGGGGCGAAGTAGCGTGGCCGTGGATGGTGAGTTGCGAGCCGGTCTCTCCCCGGACGAATTGCGACAGGCGCTGGCCTCGGAAATACAGCAGTCGTCAAGGCCTTCGGTCATGAACCGCCTGCGCCAGATGGCCAACCGTTCGCGTGGGAGGAAGACAGAATGAACCGCCTACGTGAGTTGGTGCGGGCCTCGCTCGTGGACAACGCGAGTATCAAGCTTGTGGCAATCCTATTTGCTCTGGCCCTCTTCTTTGTTGCTCGTGAAGAGACGGTGAGAGAGTTCGAGATTGATGTCCCGGTGGTGGTGAGTGCCTCGCCCAAGGGGCAGGTCTTGCTGTCACAGCCGCCGTCGGTTTTGCGGGTGCGGGTACGGGGCAACCTCCAGAAACTCACCGAGGTGCTGGCCCGTCGCTCGGCATATGAAATCGACCTTTCCCTTTACGAGGGCAGCCAGACGGTGTTTTTCCAGGTGGATACCATTGAGGACCGTCTCGGTGAGGGGGTCCACGTGCTCTCCATCAGCCCTTCCAACTTTGAGTTGAACCTTGACAAGATGGAGCACTCCAGAGTGCCGGTTGTGTTGGATATCGTAAAAGAGCCCGGGCATTTCGCCCGGGTTGACCGCGGTCGCATCGAAATGAAGCCGCGTTTCGTCAACCTGACCGGTCCGGGGACAGTGCTAGAAACCATCAAGCAGGTTCGCACCGAGCCCCTTGACCTCCAGCGCATGACTACTGATTTCAACGGCAAGGTTGCGCTGGTGGCCAAATGGCCGGGAGTGAAGGCCGAAATCACGAGTGTGCAGGTGACCATTCCTATTCTTGAAACGGAAGGGGAGAAGGAGATTCCCGGGTGCCGGATTCAGGTGAGGAGTTGCCCGGAGGGGTATGTTTGCGAGGCGACTCCGTCCTTCTATCGAGCTCGCCTCCAGGGCAAAGAGAAGGTCCTCGACCAGGTAACCGCGCAGAACATCATCAACTACGTCTACGTTGACGCCTCCCGTCTCCCCATTGAAAAGGAGTTGGTGCAGCGACAGTTCCCTGCTGTGGAGCCAACCATCGAGAGGCTCAAAGGGGCGACGATTTCCTTACCCAAGGTGCGTTACTTCAACATCACGGTGACGCGCCGCTAGACCACGCCGCGGGCGATATCACTGGTGCCCGGGGACGGAGAAACTGACCATGAGAGAGTTGTTCGAAACCGACGGAATCCGAGGGCGAGCCAACGTTCACCCCATGTCCCTGGAAGTTGCCATGAAACTGGGGCAGGCCCTCGCCATCTACTTTGCCGAGGGCGACATTCCGCCGCGCATTGTCATCGGCAAAGACCCGCGGCGGTCGAGCTACATATTTGAATTTGCGGTGGCGGCTGGCGCCTGTGCCATGGGCGCCTCGACCTTCCAATTAGGGCCGCTGCCGACGCCGGCGACGGCTTTTCTCACAGTCAGCATGCGGGCCCAGGTCGGGGTCATGATCAGTGCCTCGCACAACCCCTACTCAGACAATGGCATCAAGATCTTTGGCGGGGATGGCTACAAATTGCCGGACCGTGTCGAAGAGGAAATTGAGTTGCTCATGAAGGATGAAGAGCGCCTGGCCCAGCGCCCAACCGGGTCTCGAATCGGGCGTGCCTATCGTATCGAGGATGCCGCCGGTCGATACATCGCATTTGCCAAAGATACGTTCCCTGCCAATCTGACTTTGCGAGGTTTGAAGATTGTCCTGGACTGTGCCAACGGGGCGGCCTATCGGGTCGGTCCGGCGGTTTTTGAGGAGCTTGGCGCCACCGTTGTTGAATTGGGGGTCTTTCCCGATGGCACGAATATCAATCGTCGGGTCGGTGCCTTGCACCCCAACGGGGTGGCGCGCATCGTCAAGCGTGAGAAGGCGCACCTGGGCATCGCCCTGGATGGCGATGCCGACCGAGTGATCTTGGTGGATGAGCACGGCGTTGTGGCGGACGGTGATGCCATTATGGCGCTGGTGGCCAAGGACATGATCTCCAAAGGGGAGCTCAACAACAACACTCTGGTTTCCACAATCATGAGTAACATGGGGTTGGAGAAAGAGCTGGCGAAGGCCGGCGGCCGCTTGTTGCGCACGCAGGTCGGTGACCGTTACGTCCTGGAGGCTATGCAGAAGGGTGGGTACAACCTCGGCGGTGAGCAGTCGGGCCACCTCATCTTTTCGGACCATACGACGACTGGTGACGGCCTGATCGCGGCTCTGCAAGTGCTCAGGTGCATGCTCACCACCGGGGAGCCACTTTCTGTGCTCGCGGCAGGCATGGAGCGTTACCCGCAGGCTGCTCGGAAGGTCCTGGTGACAAGAAAAACGCCCCTCGAGCAGGTTCCTGCCATGACAGCCGCCATTGCCGCGGCTGATGCCCGCCTGGGTGACGATGGCCGGACGGTGGTCCGTTACTCCGGCACTGAGATGGTGCTGCGGCTGATGGTTGAGGCCCGTGAGGAGAGCCTGGTGGAGGAGGTTCTCGATGAGCTTGAGGCGGCGGCTGTCGCGTCCCTTGCTTAGGCTATCCTAGGGCCTGGCCTGGACCGCTTCACCGGGCATGTTCCGGCGCACCGAAACCCCCTTAATGCGAGCTTCACTACCCTCTGGCGGCAGACCGCTGCACCCGGCAACGGTAAGGTGTTCGTCATCGGTGAGTTCCCAGCCCTGGGTCGCCGGTGTCAGGGTGGCCAGGTGTCTTGCCAGGGGCGGCGTGGTCCGGTGTTGGACGATTCCCAGGGCCCCGTCGGCACCTCGTTCCACGGCCAGTTCGTCGGCGGTGAGCAGGGCAGTCACCAAGCTCTCCGGGCACTCGTCGAAAGTGCAGTCGAGAAGTATGCCGGGTAACTCCAGAGCAATGGTGCAATGGGGTCCGCTGGGTGCTGGGCCGATGGTGGTCGGAGTGGTCACGGCAGGAACGGATGAGGACCTTGTCTGGGCCCGGTCGCTCCGTTGCCCGGCCCGAGGCGTGCGCGGTGCCCGGGCGCAGCCGGCAAGCATCAGCATCACCAGCAGGAGACGCAGAAAAGAGGCCATCAAGGGACCTCCCGGTGAGCCGCCGGGGCGTCCATGAACTCATCTACTCCGTAGAGGTCAAGATAGCCGGTGAAGATGCCCGAGCAGCGGTGATCCCAGGCACACTCAGGGCAGACGGGAAGTTTCTGCTTGTCTGATGGCACGCCGAGAGGGTGTTCGGCGTCGAAGGGTTCGCAGAACCGACGCAAAGCGGGGCTGATGCAAGTGGGCATGCCGCAATATTCTACGAGGACCGGTGCCAGGCCCAATTTCTCTGCCCGCTGCAGCCCGGACAGTAGCTGGGGAGCGGCTTCAGTCATGGTTGGGATGGTGCGTCGCCCCTGGGCGATGGCGGCACCGGATGGGGCAACGCAGGAGAAAGCAACCATCTGCGGTGGTGCGGACAGGGTTGCAAGCATGTCCATGGTGGCAGCGGCGTGGGTCATGTTCTGGCGGCAGAGGACAAAGCTGACCGCTACTCTGTAGCCGGCATCCACGCAGGCCACGATGGCCTTCTGCTTGGGCTCGAGGAGGCCGGGAAGGCCGGAGACTTCGCCAACTATCTGGTCAGTGGGCCCGTGTACTGAGATGAGCAGTTCGTCTGGTCTCACCTGCTGCAAGCGCTCCCAGACTTTGCTCTGGGCTAGCAGAACGCCATTGGTCTGGAGAGTGATGCGGCGAAACCCCAGTTCCCTTGCACGTTGCGCCACCGCGGGCAGCCACGGAACCAGAAGTGGCTCTCCGCCGGTCAGTACCAGCATCTCAGCGCCGGCGTTCCGCGCTGGCGCCAGCAGGGCCAGGGCTTCCTCCTCTGAAGCCACGAGGTTCTCCACACTTTCGCTGCTATTGCAGAATAGACACCGTTCGTTGCAACGGAGCGTCACCCGCATTTCCAGGCGGGTCTGGCCGTAAATCAGGGCCGCCGAAACAGTTCCCCGGGCCGGTTCCCGGAGGTCGAACCAATGTTCTGCGGAGGTGGTACGCTCCAGGGCTCTAAGGCGCGTGGCCAGGCCGCGCAGCGCTTCAAGGGCAGCGGGTGGCGGCTCGCCCCGGTAGCCCAACAGGAACCCCTGGCCGCGCTGGAAAGCGCGGCTGGAGTTGTCGGCGGGTGAGAGCCACACGGTGAAGCCCGCACCGTGGGCGGCACCGCACTCAAAAAGCATCCCCTGGCCCTCTCTCGAGGCGGCAATTACCGCATATCCCCGGGGTTTGAGGAGGTCGGTGAGATGGCGAGAGACGGTGTCTTCAAGAGGAGCCATCAGAGCCTATGGAGCAGTGGTTGTGGCCGGCGGCAAACAGAGGGGCGGTTTGGGTAGTGGAAGCGAAGCCTGGTGGTGGCGGCCGTCAAGGCTACTTTCCCCCGTCAACAAACCGTTTCTGGTAGTAAGCTTCGAAATAGGGGAAGACTCTGGGGTCGAAGGAGGAACCGACGTCGGCCCGCAGCAGTTCGAGAGCGTCGGCATAGGGCATGGCCGTGCGGTAGTCGCGGTCGGAGGTGAGTGCGTCGAAGACATCGCCAATGGCCATGATGCGAGCGCCCAAGGGGATATCCTCGCCGCTAAGACCGTTGGGATAGCCCTTGCCGTCCCACCGCTCGTGGTGGGCACCAGCGATGGCGGGTACCAGCCGGTGCTGCTTGGAGAAGCGCATTCGAGATAGGATCTCTTGCGTCTTGACCACGTGGGACTTCATCTCAGTATACTCTTCATTGGTGAGCCGGTCCGGCTTTGTGAGGACCGCATCACGGATGCCTATCTTCCCATAATCATGTAGGTAGGCCGCAACCTTGAGTTGCTCCACGTCGTCATCTGGAAGTCCCATCATTCGAGCGATGCCGCAGGAGTACTCGGAGACCCGATCGGTGTGGCCGGCGGTGTAGGGGTGTTTGGCATCAACCGTGGCGGCGAGGACTTCAAGGACGGAAAGGAAGGTGCTTTTGAGTTGCTCGTAGAGCTGGGCTTTTTCAAGGGCGTTGCCGACGAAGCCACTAAGGGCTGCCAGGAGTTTTTCGTCAGTGTGGACGAAGCAGCCATTCCGGCTGTTGAGGAGTTGGCAGACACCGATGATTTCCCCTCCCTGATTGTACATCGGTCCCGCCAGGAGGCTGCTGGTGAGGAAGCCGGTACGACGGTCGACGTCCTGATTGAAGCGCGGGTCATCATAGGCATTCTTGACGTTGATGATACTGCCAGTGTCGGCAACTGCCCCGGCGATGCCGGTGCTCAAGGGGATCTCGAATCTGGCTTCCCCCACCGCAGTCTGGGTCCAGAGCACCTGCTCATCACGATCAACGACAAAGATGGTGCAACGTTCAGCTTCGAGGAGCGAGGTAGCTTTGACCGCGATTAGTTCAAGGAGTTTGTCAAGGTCGAGTACGGAGTTGATGGCCTGTCCCACTTCCAGGAGCAGCGTCATCTGGTGACTCAGGATCTTGAATTCAGCTGTATGCGTCATGGTGGCCCACCTTTCCAGTTTCCGGACTCCCCCAAGATACGCCTGTGGGCGTATCGCCGTCAAGAAGAGGCGTTTGCAAGGTTGTAGACACCCTTCCCCGGTGACGCTATACTGGGCCCGCACATAGTCTGTGGGAGGGGGTCATGACCAGATTGCTAGACACGGTATTACTGCTGGCATTGCCGGCATCGGGAAAGTCAGAAGTTCGAAAGTATCTTGATGGCATCTCCGCTGAGGTGTGCCAACGGGATTTTCACATGGGGGCAACGGTGCAATTGGACGATTATCCCTATGTCCACTTCATGCACCGCATTGACGATGAGCTGGCCAAGAGGGGGCAGCCCTACGTCTTCTACAAGGGCCCCAAGCGGCCCTTCATTGATGGTTTCGAATGGGGCACGCTGGTGCAGATGCTCA
>CALGBT010000502.1 GCA_937884235.1 uncultured Pseudomonadota bacterium | reverse complement strand
CTGGCGAAGCAGCGCACCCGCCCCTCTTCGCTCAGGGCGCAGACATCCGCCCCGGCCGCGAGCTTCACCGTCCCCACCAGGTCGGGCACTGCGAAGGGTTCCCAGGGACCGTCAATCGCACTGGCAGAGAGGTCCCCGCCGCCGATTGCCCAGCAGTCCACGGCGCCCTCCTCCCCCATGGCGCAGGCCAGTTCAGTTCCGACTGCGACCTGCACTACTCCGGTCAGTCCAGGCACCCGCCGAGGCAAGCCCGATGCTCTCGACGGGTCACATCCCGGCGGACCACCCCAGCACCAGACCTCCCCTCCCCGTACCGCGCAGGTCATGTTCTCAGCAGCATCGAGGGTCACTGGGCTGGGGGAAAGCACTGCGGAATCCACAGCCGTGTCGGCCAAGGGCCCGGCGTCGCCAGGCGACGGGGTCGAGTTGCTCTGCCCACGGCAGGCAGCAAGCCCCAGCACAATAAGCAACAGCCAGCACCTCCACGGGCTTTCCACAGGCCCCTCCACCCGCCTCTACAACGACGGTGGCGGCATCACTTCCGGTTTTCCGGGGACTTCTTTGTAGGTGATCATTGGCGGCTTTGAGACCGGGCAGACAAAAGAGCAGATCATACAGGCCAGGCAGCGGGACTCATCCATCACCGGGCGCCGCGTGGCGCTGTTCCAGGTCAGGCACTGACCGCCGGCATCCTGACAGACTACATGGCACTGGCCGCAGCCAATGCAGCGGTCGAGGTCATACTGGGCGATACCCTGCCGGCCCAGGTCGAAGTGGTCGGTAGAGACGACGTTGGGGAGCGCCTTGCCCACAAAATCCGAGATGTGGTCAAAGCCATGGTCTTCCATGAAGTAGGAGATTCCTTCCAGAATGTCCTCGACCATGCGATAGCCGTAGTGAATCACTCCCGACGTGATTTGCAGTGTCGTGGACCCGACCAGGAGATACTCCACGGCATCAATCCAGGTCTCGATGCCCCCCATGCCGGAAATGGGCAGGCCCAGGTCTGGGTGTTGCGCCATCTGCGCAACACAACGCAAGCCGATGGGCTTGACCGCCGGACCGGAGTAGCCGGAATATGCTCCCATGCCGCCGACATTGGGGCTGGGAATGAAGTTCTTCATATCTACGCCCGTCAGGCCGAGAACGGTATTGATAGCAGCCAATCCGTCGGCCCCACCCATCTTTGCCGAGAGCGCCGGCTCAGTAATGTCGGTGACATTGGGGGTCATCTTGGCCAGCACCGGGATGGTCACTGCAGCCTTCACGGTAGCCGAGAACTTCTCCACCAGGTCAAAGGCCTGCCCCACCTTCATTCCCGACCCTTCCACAGTCATGTGGGGGCAGGAGAAGTTGAGCTCGAGCATGTCGGCACCAGCATCCTGACAAGCAATGGCCAGTTCGCGCCACTCGTCGTTGGAGAAGCCCATGATGCTGGCAATGACCACATGCTCCGGCCAGTTCTTCTTCAGATACCGGATATCCCGCAGATTGTGGTCGAGTGGCCGGTCGGAGATCTGCTCCACGTTCTGCAGGCCAACGAGTTTCTTGTTGCCATAGTCATAGCCGGCCATGCGCGGCGCAGGATGGATAATCTTGATATCGCCCTTGCCGATGGTCTTGAAAGCGACGCCACCGAAGCCGGCGTCAAAGGCCCGCCCGACCATTTCCCCGGTATTGGATACCGGGGAGGAGGAGAGGCAAATGGGGTTGGGAAAGCGGACACCACACATCTCAACGCTGAGGTCTTTGGTCACCGGCATTCTACTCACCTCCTAGCAGCGCGTCTGCAATGGCACGCCCAGCGCGGGCGCCGTCGCCAATGGCGTGGGATATCAGTGCAGCACCGCGGACGGCATCGCCACCGGCAAAGACATTGGCTATGTCAGTCTCACCGGCCTCGGAAACTACTACCCGCCCGCTGGCATCGACTTTCAGTCCATCAAATCCTTTGAGGCCCTTGCCAGGCTTGAGGCCAACTGCCTCCACCACCACGTCAGCGGGCAGCACATGTTCGGTGCCCGGAATGGCTTCGGGACGACGGCGACCACCGAAGTCGGGATCGCCGAGCCGGGTCCGCAGCACCTTGACACCATTTACGCGACCATTCTCGCTGGTGTAGCCAAGGGGCTGAGTCAACATGACAAAGTGGATTCCCTCTTGCATCACCTCGAGCTTCTCCTCGGGATTCCCGGGCATCTGGGCATAAGAACGGCGGTAGAGGACATAGACGTCCCGGGCGCCAAATCGTTGTGCCGTGACTGCTACATCCATGGCCGTATCGCCGCCACCGATTACCGCCACCTGCTTGTCCTTGACCTCGGCCTTGACCACTTGGGGCTCACGCTTGCTGCGGGCGAGGAAGCCCATGGCCCCCTGGATACCGCCGGCATCAGCACCGGGCAAATCGAGACGCACAGCCTCCCAGGCCCCGGTGGCCAGATAGACGGCTCCGTAGCCTTGCGCCAACAGTTCATCAAGGCCAGCACGGCCGTCAATGGTCTGGTTGCATTTGAACTCCACGCCCAGGTCGGCCAGCATCTTGACCTCGCGGTCGAAGAAGACGGCAGAGAGCCGATGCTCGGGAAGCAGGTGGCGCAGGACGCCGCCCGGCTTCTCCAGCCGCTCAAAGAGGGTCACCGAAAAGCCCCGCTGTGCCAACTCGGCGGCACACATCAAACCCGCAGGACCGGACCCGACAATGGCCACCTTCTGCCCATTTGGTGCGGCTGCCTGTATGGGACGAAAACCGATCTCCCAGGAATGCTCGGCGAGGAAGCGCTGCAACCCGCCAATATCAATGGGCCGGTCAAGTCCCTGGGCCGTGCAGCCCGATGCGCACAGCGTGCACGTCGGGCAGAGTACGCCGCAGGAGGCCGCCAGGATGTTATTGCAGTACATCGTGGCAATGGCCCCCTTCAGATTGCGCATCCGCAGTTGCCGGATGAACTTGCCCGGGTTGGTGTTGGCCGGGCAGCCAGCACTGCAGGGAGGCTCATGGCAAAGTAGGCAGCGAGACGCTTCCGCCACGGCCTGTGAGTAGGTATATCCAAGATCCATGTCCGACTCCATGACAGTGGGTTTATAGCAGTGAATCTGTGTAGTTCAGACCGTCGTCCAGGATCGCTACGGCCTCGTCTATCTGGTCCCGTGTAATGTTCAGCGGGGGAGCGATGAAGATGTAATCCCACTTGGCAAAGAGGAAGAGTCCGTTGCCGTAGAGACGGCTGGTCAGCTCCTTCATAACATTGCCCCGGGCATCACCGAAGTCTGCCAGCGGTGTCCGGTTGGCCCGGTCTCGGGTCAGCTCGACGCAGGCCCAGAGGCCCCGGGAGCGAACTTCGCCAATGGACGGATGCTTGTCCATGAGAGCCGTCAGGCGCTCATGCAAGTAGGCGCCATTGGAGGCCGACTTCTCAATGAGGCCCTCTTCCCGGTAGACCTCAATATTGGCGATGCCGGCGGCACAGGCCAGAGCATGCCCCTGATAGGTGAGCCCACCGGTGAAGGGATTCTTCGAGAAATGGTCCTGGAGGCGGTCACCCCAGACCATGGCACCCAACTGCACATAGCCCGAGGTCAGCCCCTTGGCCATCACCATGATGTCGGGGACGACGTCGTAGTGATCAATGCCGAACCACTTGCCCGAGCGTCCCCAGCCCGCCATGACTTCGTCGACTACGAGCAAAATGCCATGGTCGTCACACAGCTTGCGCACTCCCTGGACAAAGAACTTCGGCGGCGGAATGATGCAGCTGGTGCCGGTAATCGGCTCGATGAAGATAGCCGCAATGGTCTTGGGGCCCTCGAGCATGACCTGGGTCTTGAGAGTCTCGAGACACTGCTGCGAGCAGGACGACTCTCCTTCATAGCCAAAGGGGCAGCGGTAGCAATACGGACCGAAGAACTTGAAGGCCCCGGGAATACCCGGCTCAGCCGGCCAGCGACGAGGGTCGCCACTGAGGGTGATGGCACCGGCGGTGGCCCCGTGGTAGCTCCGCCAGCGGGAGTAGACCTTGTGGCGCCCAGTGGCCCAGCGGGCTGCCTTGATGGCATTCTCGATGGCCTCGGCCCCGGCATTGGTGAAGAATACGTGGTTAAGGTCGCCCGGGGTTACCTCGGAAATCATCTGCGCCAGACGGGATTTTGGCTCGGTGGCGAAAATGGGCGGTGCGTAGCACAGCTTGTCCAACTGCTCCTTGATGGCGTTCTTGACGTGGGGATGGTTGTGCCCGACGTTGACGCAGAGCAGACCGGCGCAGAAGTCGATGTAACGTTTGCCCTCAGTGTTCCACAGGTAGATGCCGTCGGCACGCTCCATGACAACCCGGTCGGTGGCGGCCTGCTGTACCCACGGATATATGACGTGTTGTTTGTCCAATGCCTGAATTTGCTTGGTATCCATTAACTCTCCTTCCTTCCCTGTCATTGCCGCTTTGGCGGCTCAGTTGTCTACAAATCTCCCCAAGGTTGACGCGGCACGAAACGGCCGTGACCAACCACGCCCACAAACTTCCCATCTTCCGCTACTACTTCCCCCCGCGAGAGGGTCCACTTCGAATACCCTCTGACGCTCTGCCCTTGGAAGGGACTCCAATCGCAATTGGTCTGCATCTCCTCCCAGTTGAAAGTCACTTCCCGGTCCGGGTCCCAGACTACGATGTCAGCATCAAAGCCAATGGCGATGCTCCCCTTTTGCGGGTAGAGGCCGAAGATCTGCGCAGGATTTGTGGAGCAGATCTGGACGAAGCGGTTGGGAGTGATGCGACCGCCATTGACGCCATGGTGCCACATCAACGGCAACATCGTTTCGACGCCGGGCATGCCGAAGGGGATCTTCCGGAAGTCACCTTCCCACATGGCCTTCTGCGTGGTGTTGAACGTGCAGGTATCGGTACCGATAACCTGGACGGTGCCGTGCTGCAGTCCCGTCCAGAGCCGCTCCTGGTCGACGGGCTTGCGCAGCTGCGGGCAGGTGCCGTAAAGATGACCGTTCTCACCTTTGAAGAGTTCATCATCCAGGAGCAGGTACTGCGGGCAAGTCTCGGCATAGACGTTGGCCCCGTTCTCCTGTGCCGCCCAGACGGCGTCGGCACCTTCACCAGTGGACATGTGCACGATATAGAGGCGACCGCCGGTGACTTCGGCCCAAAGCGCGGCCCGGGCGATAGCCTCCTGCTCGGTGTAGTTGGGACGGGTGATGGCATGGCCGTAGGCCCCCAGTTCCTTCGCCTGAGGCCCGTACCGCTTGAGCAGCATCTGGATAGCATCGTCGTTCTCCGCGTGAACGCAGATGCGACCGCCATTGCGACCCGTCGCTTCGAGGGCCTGGAGGAGTGAGCCGTCATCGGCCATCCAGCCCTGACTCCGATAGACCATGAACATTTTGAAAGTCGGGATGCCGTACTCGACGATGGCGTCCATCTCGCCCTGGGCTATCTCCCAGTCGGTGATGCCACCGTGGAGGGAGTAATCGACGCAGACTTTGGGGTCTGCTTCCGCACGACGGGCGGTAATCGCATCCATGAGTTTCTGGCCCTTGGTCTGAATGGCATAGTCAATGACCGTAGTCAGACCACTGCAAGCTCCAGCCTTGGTGCCATTCTCGAAATCGTCGGCGCTGACGGTACCGCAGAAGGGAAGCTGTAGATGGACATGAACGTCAATCCCACCAGGCATCACCAGCTTGTCTCCGGCATCAAGTACCTTTGCTCCAACGGCGGCAAGATTCTCGCCGATTTGCACGATCTTGCCGTTGGCGATGCCGACATCGGCCTTGTAGGTATCCGTGGCCGTAACGACTGTGCCATTCTTGATAATTGTATCCATGCTCCCTCCTGGTCCCTGCTCTATTGGCCCGCGCCACGGGCTCCTCAGTCAGTTCAAATTGCAATCTCCGTAAGCTCAGGGGAGACCATCAGCCTGGCGCCGGTGGCCGCCTGCACTTCTACCGCAGTAAATCCCGGGGCAACCTCTTCCAGCACCAGACCGTTCGTTGTGACTCGGATGACTGCGAGATCCGTGACGATGGTCTTGACACACCCGCGCCCGGTGAGCGGATAGTCACATTCCTCGACAACTTTGGGGCTGCCGTCCCGGTTGTTGTGGGTCATGGTGACCATCACCGACCCGGTGCCCGCCACCAAATCCATGGCGCCGCCAACCCCGGGGACCCGCTTGCCACCAGGAATGGCCCAGTTGGCAATGTCGCCAGTGGCCGAAACCTGAAAGGCCCCGAGCACGGTCATATCCAAATGGCCGCCTCGAATGATGGCAAAGGACTCGGCCTGGGAGCAGATTGCTCCGCCCGGGGCAACGAGAACAGCCTGCTTGGCGGCATTGACGAGGTCGGGGTCTTCTTCCCCCACGGGGGCCATGGGGCCCATCCCCAACAACCCGTTCTCCGAGTGGATCACAACATCGACGCCGGTGAGATACTCGGGGATGAGGTTGGGAATGCCAATGCCGAGATTGACGTACATGCCGTCATGAATCTCGCGGGCGGCCCGGGCCGCCATCTGATCTCTGGTCAATCTAGCTCTCATTTGCCACCTCACACCCGCCTTTCGTAGCGCTCGCCCACCACGACTCGCTGCACGAGGACCCCGGGCGTATGCACCTGGTCGGGGTGGAAGGCTCCCGGCGCCAGTAACTCTTCTACCTCGGCGATGGTGGTGGTCGCGGCCCCGGCCATCACCGCATTGTAGTTGCGCGCCGTATAGCGATAAACAAGGTTGCCCATGCGGTCGCCCTGGGCAGCCTTGATCAGGGCGAAATCTGCGTGCAAAGGCAGCTCCAGCAGATACTCCTTGCCCTCAATGGTCCGGCTCTCTTTGCCTTCAGCCAGAATGGTGCCAACGCCTACCGGTGAGTAGACACCACCCAGTCCAGCCATGGCGCAGCGAATGCGCTCATTGAGCGTCCCCTGGGGCATGATTTCCAGTTCCAACTCACCGCTCTGGAAGGGGCCCAGGAAGTAATCGAGCTTCGCCACAGGCCCGGGGAAAGACCCGACGAACTTCTTCACCTGCCTCGACTCGAAGAGGAGCGCGAGCCCATATGCTCCCCCCGCCTTGAGGTCGATTGAACCGGCATTGTTGCTGATCACGGTGAGGTCCTTAACCCCCTTCTCCCGCAACGCCCGGAGAAGGTTCTCGGGGATGCCACAGAGGCCGAAGCCCCCGAACATGATGCGGGCGCCGTCCTGGATGTCGGCAATTGCTTCCCTGGCTGATGCGATAGTCTTGTCCATTCCTGCCGTCCCCCTCCTACCCTACTATGTCAGACAGGCCAAGCCGAGCCCGTGTCTCGGATGTCGGGATGCCCTCTGCGTCCCAGCCCCGCAAGCCGTAATACTCGCGGAGCATGCCCTCGAGGTCAGGCAGCACGCCTTTGGCAAAACCGTCGGGCTTCGCCTCGCCCAGGCGGGGGGGCAGAATGTCGTCTTTGCTGGTGATACCGAGGCGCACATTATACAGGCGCTTGAGATTGAAAAGCCGCTCCCCGGTGGTCATCACTTCGTCCATGTCAGTATCCCAGCCGGTCACCGCGTTGAGCCAGCGCGAGATCTGCTTCGGGCCCACCCGAGCAACCCACAGGAACTTGCAGAGTCCCAGGGGATTAAAAGTGTGCAGGTAGTTCTGCGCCTTGTAGACCAGGGGCGGCTTGTCACCCGACGTATGCGGGTCAGTGGGCTCGCCATAGCCGAGGTCGGGCTGGCCGATGCCGCGGTCAACGAAGTAGGTGAGGGCCTCCAGGTGGCAGGCGCCGCGGCTGGCCGTGGCGTAGTTGAGCGCCATGGAGACATGACCTCGAGGGTCGTGGGCCGGATACTCGAGGCCCTTGGTATGCACCGCGAAGTCAGCGGCATTGCCGCCGATATCCGCAGCCGCTTTGCGCACACCCTGGCCGAGGAGTGCCCCAACGTCCTCGCCCCGGCCAATCTTGTGCACCAACGCCAGCATGGTCTCGCCGGTCCAATCAAGCCTCAGGCCACCGGTATCGCCCAGCCCGATGAGCCCTCGTTCAAAGGCCTCAATACCAAAGCCGATGGCCGATCCCGCCGAGATGGTATCGATACCGTAACGATTACACCACTCGTTACCCTCAATGATGGAGTCGGCATCGTCATTGAGGACATTGGACCCGAGCATGCCCAGGGTCTCGTATTCAGGCCCGTGTCCGTAAAGGCCCTTCTTCTCGTTCTGGTAGATTTTGCCACAGCGGATGGGGCAAGCGAAGCAGGAGTAATGTTTCGCCAGATTGTCGGGTTGCACGGTCTGGCCGGTGATCTTCAGGGCGCCATCCTTCCAGGCCCCGAGCTGCCAGTTCTTGATGGGCAGATCGCCAAAGGCCTCCACGGTGACAACACCGCCAGAGGTGCCGAAATTGGTAAGACCGGCTGCGTTCTGACGGATCAGCGGGCTATCTTCCCTAAGTTGTTCCTTGAGCCCTTCGGCATCGGCCACAGTGAGCTTGTTGGCAGGGTCACCCTCTACCACCACGGCCTTGAGGTGCTTTGAGCCCATCACCGCGCCAACTCCGGCCCGAGCCGCAACTCGGGTAATGGGAGGGTCGAAGATGATGCTGGCCATCTCCACCTGCCGCTCGCCGGCGGGGCCGATGGTTGCAATCTTCGCTTTCGGGCCCACCTCGGGCCGCAAGCGCGTCTCGACCTCGTAGGCATCGACTCCCCACAGCGAGCCGGCATCGTGGAAGGTGACGCCATCCGCCTTGATGGTCACCCAGACGGGCCGCTCGCTGCGCCCCATGAAGATAATGCCGTCATACCCGGTGCGCCGGAACTCCGCCGGCCAATGCCCCCCCACCGTCGCCTCGTTCCAAATGCCCGTCTGCGGCGAACGGCAACAGACGCAGAGCTTCGAGGTGGCGGGCAGCATGCCCCCGGTGAAGAGCCCGGAATACCAGAGCAGCGGGCTTTGCGGGTCAAGGGGGTCCACCGCCGGGTCCAGGCTGCCATAGAGATGACGGGCCGCCAGGCCAGATCCCAGGAACCAGGTGCGGGCGTCCTCGTCGGTGAAGGTCTCGGTGGTCGAGGTGTGATTGGTCAGGTCGATGCGGAGCAATCTGCCCCAGAATCCGTGCGCCATTTGATTGCACTCCAAGGGCTGCGTGAAAGGCGGCCGCAGGCGGCCGCCCGGTCACTATTTCGTTAGAATCCCGTACGTGTCCGGTCGTCGATCGCGGAAGAACTGCCACGTGTTCCGGACCTGGCGAACCTCGTCGAAGTCAAGGTCGGCAACCACCAGCGCATCATCCTGGTCATTGGCTTGCGCCACAATCTGGCCACGGGGATTGCAGAAGTAGCTGCTGCCATAGAAATGACCGTGCTTCCAAGGTTCTTCGGTGCCAACGCGGTTGATAGCACCGACAAAGAAGCCGTTGGCCACGGCGTGGGCCGGCTGCTCCATTTCCCAAAGGTACTGGGAGAGGCCGGCAATGGTGGCCGACGGATTGAAGATGATGTCGGCACCGTTGAGCGCCAGAGCCCGAGCACCTTCAGGGAAGTGACGGTCGTAGCAGATGTAAACACCTATGGTCCCATAGTCGGTACGGAATGTCGGGTAGCCCAGGTCGCCCGGCTTAAAGTAGAACTTCTCCTGGAAGGAAGGATAGATGTCCGGGATATGGTTCTTCCGGTAGATGCCCAGGTTCTTACCGTTGCCATCGATGACCGCCGCGGTGTTGTAGTAGAGGCCCTTCATCGCCTCTTCATAGATGGGCACCACGATAATCATGCCGTGCTTCTTGGCATACTCGGAAATGACCTTGACGGTATGGCCTTCGAAAGCATCTTCGGCCAGGTGATACCAGCGCTTGTGCGCCTCGGCACAGAAATAGGGACCGGCAAAGATCTCCTGCAGGCAGAGAATCTTCACGCCCTGGGCGGCGGCATCATCGATCATGGGAAGATGCTTCTCAATCATCGCATCGCGAATCTTGAGAACTTCGGCCTTCTGCTCCGCTTCGGTCATCTTGTCGGCATCGAGGGTCGGTACAACAACGTTAGATGCCTGAATCAAGCCACACTTGACTGGACTGCTTGCCATGGTGCTTCCTCCTTGAAAACAGCAAAAGAATTGGTACGCGATCAGGTACTTCAAGCTCCCTCCTGTGGTATCCGGTCAGCAAGGATTATGTCAAGGAAAATGCGGCGTTAACACACATGGCAGGTTCTTTTAATGCGCCCGCGCCGCGTCATGGGCGCGTCATGGGCGCGTCATGGGCTTGAGATGGGCGCGGGAGTGGACATGGACAGAGGAGTGGACATGGACGTGGACCAAACTGGACCACGCTGGACCACGCTGGACGTGGACGCGGTGGA
>CALGBT010000501.1 GCA_937884235.1 uncultured Pseudomonadota bacterium | reverse complement strand
CACAGGCCTGGTGGTGATTGGCCTTCTCTCTTGCTCCCACCCTAACGAAAAGCGGAATCTCTTCCCTCTGGCCCTCGAAGAATTTAACACCGCGCTGGTCTGGAAGAACTACAACGTGGCCTCCAGCTATCTGGCTTTCCCCGACTCGCGAGGCGAGATTGCTCGCCTCCGCCGGCGCAGCGATAAAATCCGTGTCGTCGAGGTCGAACCGCTGGAATCTCGGGTCGCGGCCGACGGCGATTCCGCCACGGCAGTGGTCCGCTTTTCGTGGTATGGAGAAGCTGACCTGACTGTCCACCAAGGGGTCGAAGTGCAGACCTGGAAGAAAGTCAATGGCGAGTGGCTCATGGACGGCCGGAAACCTGGCTCTGACAAGAGCCAGGACCCCTCGCCATTCTTGCCTGAAGAGTCCGGGGAGCCCCCGCCAGAAGGGGACTCCGCCCTGGATGCTTCATAGAGAGGTTGCCGATGCGACGTGCAATGACCCTGCTCTTGACTCTCGTGCTTCTAGTGGCGATGGCTGGCGATGGCCTCGGCAAGACCCGCAAGAAGAAGGCGAAGAAGAAACGACCGAAGGTCGCTTCCACAATCACGGTCCCGGTAGATGTAGGAATCGGGCCAACGGCAAACTGGTTCACCGGGGTTATCGGCGACGACCAGCAGTTCCACTACGGCCTGAAACTTGACATCGCAGCAATCATTGACCAGCAGACCATCAAGGCGAACAAGCAACGCATCCCCAAGAAGTACCGGAAGATGGCCATGAGCATGAAGGAAGTCGTCTACCGTCCCTTCTGGTGGCTCCCTGATTCTTTCCTGATTTCGCCGAAATTGAACCACTCTTTCATGTATGGGGTAACGCTTCGCCCCATCGTCCTGGGGCTCCCCTTAATCGACAACGGTTTCATGAAATTCTCTCTCTCCGCCGGCCTGTTGGTCACCTATGCATACATGGGAAACGACACCTGGGTGGACAAGGGCTACGCTAAAGATTCCATGCACTTCCTGCGCCCCGGAGCCGATGCCAAAGCCGAACTTCTGCTAAAGCTCTCCAAATCATTCCTCGTCTCCTGGGGCTGGGACTCCCATTTCTACGTTCCGCAACGGGTGGGAGCCGGCCCCCTGGAGGGGCTGGGCGAGAACCTCCTGGAAGAATCCGTCTGGCACAATGGGCAGGCCTTTGTGATGCTGCACTTCCGCTTTCCCTACACGACAAAACTCTAGCACCTCTGGTAGCAATCTCTCTCTCCCACTGTGGCTGACAACATCTCCCATTGACAACCGATCCGCGGTTTGTTAGAACCGGAGCACCCCTACGGGGGCGCAAGGCGGGAGGAACCATGGAAACTGTCGGGAGCTACTTGAAACAGCAACGCGAACGGGCTGGGATGTCTCTCGAACAGGTGGCCAAGGCAACCAAGATTCGGGCGACTTTGTTGACTAGCCTGGAGGCCGACTGCATGGATGACCTACCGGGTGGCGTTTTCATGCGAGGCTTTGTCCGCGCTTACGCTGACACCCTCCGCCTGCGACCAGACCGGGCCATGGAATTGCTGGACGGCCTGCTCTCTCCGGCCCCCGCAGAAGCACGCTACAGTAGCCCGCTGGAGAGCAATGATGTGCAACCCGTTGGCCGCCTCAAGCTAAGTCATATGCTGGTGCTTGCCGGTGTTCTGCTCTCGCTTGTTGGTGGCTGGTACGCCTTTACCTACGAAAACCCGGGACGCGCCGCGGTGACCGCCGCCGAAGCTACCGACGTTGACAGCGGCACGACCAAGTCTTTTTCGCCTCACCACCAATCAAGACCGTAGGCCTTTAGACCCCGTTAGGCTGGGGGACGAGGTGCTCCCATGCTGGGCCAGAAGCACCAATTGTTGGTAGACACGGTACAGCGCCTGCTACGACGGGAGGCGCATACCAATATCAAGCGGATCTTCGCCAAGACCCACCCTGCCGACCTGGCCGCAGTTATCTCCCGTTTCGATGAAGCCCACAAAGAACTCCTGTTCAACCTCATTGAGAGCCTCGAGATTCAAGCCGAAGTGCTCTCTGAGATGCTCGATTCGGCCGCAGCTGAGTTCCTGGCCCGCAAGCCGGTAGAGAGAGTTGTTGCGCTGCTCCAGGAAATGGAATCCGACGACGCCGCCGACATCCTCGGCCACTTCTCAGAAGATCTCTCCAGGGAGGTGCTCGCCGCTCTAGGCCGACACGATGACGACGACGTCGGCGACCTGATGCGCTACGACGAGGATAGCGCTGGCGGCATCATGACGCCCCATTTCATCGCCCTGCACGAGAATGTCACCGTCCAGGACGCCATCGGCACCCTCCGCGAAAGTCGAGACGTAGACATGGCCTTCTATCTCTACGTCGTCAATGACCACGGACAGCTGGTGGGCGTGCTTTCCCTGCGCAAGCTGGTGCTGGTGAAACCCTCCACGGTGCTCAAAGACATCATGGAACCCAACGTCGTTGCCGTGAAGGTACACGATGACCAGGAAGATGTTGCCCGCCTCGTCGCTCGCTACAGTCTCCTGGCGGTCCCCGTTATTGACGAGAACAACAGTATTCAGGGAATCGTCACCGTTGACGACGTCATCGACGTCATCCGCGAAGAAGCAACCGAGGATATCCTGAAGATGGCCGGCGCCGGCGGCGAGCTGGTGGAGACGGATTCGGTGACCAGGAGCGTCAGGGCGAGATCCCCCTGGCTTCTCGTTAGCTGCATCGGGGAGCTCATTGGCGTTGTCGTCATCAGCCCCTTCATCGGCGAGCTACAGACCCACCACTATCTGGCGCTGTTCATGCCCATCATCATGGCCATGGGGGGGAATATCGGTACCCAGTCGGCAACGGTGATTGTGCGCGGACTGGCCACTGGATTTGTTGATCAAAAGCGCATGGCTACAATTTACTGGCGGGAGTTGCGCGTGGCCATCGTGCTGGGAGCGACATACGGGATACTCGTTGGCTCCATCAGCCTGCTGTTCACTGATGCCAGCATCATCTACGGAGCATCCATTGCCATTTCCATGGCTTTGGCCATGGTCATCGCCGTAACTGTTGGGACCCTGCTCCCCATCGTCCTGGCAAGAATGAATGTCGACCCGGCCGTGAGCACTGGGCCCTTCGTCACCTCTGCAGTGGACGTCCTCGGGCTACTCATCTTCTTCACCGTCTCGTCGATGCTCATCTCTCTGGCTGGCCTATGACCAGCGAGACTGCGGTCTCCGCACTTGTCCTGGACACGATCCCATACCGGGACAAAGATTTCGTGGTGCGCTTGATGACACCGGAAGACGGGGTCTTCTCAGCCATGGCCTTCGGGGCGCGGGGAAGCCGTACGCGCTTCCCGTCGGGTCTCGACCGGCTCACAATTATCGAGGCCGTCCTGAGCCACAAGGGCAGCGGAATGCCAGTTTGCAAGATGGCCAATACCCGCAACGTGTTCTGGCGACTGCGCCGCGACCTTGAATGTTCGGCGGTGGCCTCAATGTTATCGGAGATGCTTCTCCTGGTGCACATGGAGAGTGAAGAGTCAAAGCTCCTCTTCGAGTTCGCCACGACCGCGTTCGAGCAGCTTGACCAGGGGCTCTCCCCAGGCTCCCCGGCTGCGGCCCTCCACCTGTCGCTGGGGGTCTTGCGCATCCTCGGCTTCCTGCCGGCCACCGTGGCCTGCCCTGCCTGCCCGGAAGGTCACCAGGCCCAGAGCTACCACTTGCGCAGCGATTCCGGGGCGCTCTACTGCCGCGACCATGACCGCCCCGGCGCTCATCGAATCGTCCTCACTCCCGCTGCCGTCAGAGTGCTCCGGCATTGCCTGACCGCCCATGACCTGCGCGCCCTGGCAGTCATCTCAGATGACTACCTGCCGGGGTCAGCGCTTAGAGTTATGGAGAATCTGTTGCCCTGGCTGGAGCGCACCCTCGGGGGGAGGTTGAAGAGCTTCTCTTTTCTGCGCTCGCTATATGCCCAGTAAGCGGGCCGCTACCTCAACATCGGGTGGCACTTCCAAAGCGGGCCGCAACAACCCCGCTGCCGCCCCCACGTCCTTGAGACCGTTGCCGGTGACCAGACAGACGGCCCGCAAATCGGCAGCCTCAGGATGGGCAGCCACCCAGCGCCGAATCCCGGCATAGGCCGTCGCCCCCGCCGGCTCGGCGAAGATCCCGGCTTTGCCCGCCAACTCGACGATTGCGGAGCGAATCTCGTCGTCAGAAACCTGCACCGCTTCGCCACCGCTCTCGACAACAGCTCGCACTGCGGCAACGCCGTCCCGCGGCAGGTCGACACTAATGGAGTCGGCCATGGTCGTTGCGCTCACCGGCAGCACACTCTCCCGAACCGGGGTACCGGCAGCCACCCGGTCCAGCGCCAGGGCAATTGCATTGGAGCCCGTAGACTGCACGGCAACCATCGCCGGGACCCGGTCGATGACCCCGATGGCCGCCAGTTCCTTGAATCCCTTGTACGCTCCGGCGATAATGTTGCCGTCCCCAACTGGCACGAAAACCACATCCGGCGCCTGCCATTCAAGTTGCTGGGCGATCTCAAAGGAGACTGTTTTCTTGCCTTCCCTGGTGAAGGGATTCCATCCCGTACTCCGATTGAGCCAGCCGACACGGTTGGACAGCTCCCAGCAAAGGTCGAAGGCATCGTCATAAGTGCCTTCCACACGTACCACCCGTGCGCCGTAGAAGGTGAGCTGGGCGATCTTTGCCGCAGGAGCAGAGGCCGGCACAAAGACATATGCCTCAAGGCCTGCGTCGGCGCAAAGACACGCCATTGAACAACCCGCATTGCCAGTCGAGGCGGTGCAAACCTGTCGAATGTTCCGCTCCGCTGCCATGGCCAGCAACACACTGGAAGCGCGGTCCTTGAAAGAGGCGCTGGGCAACCTGGTATCGTCCTTGAGGTGCAGTTCGCCAACCCCACAAGACTTCGCCAGATCGGGCCGCTGGACCAGCTGGGATGCCCCCACCAACAGCGAGAAGTGCTGCTCTCCCGGGACCGCAAGGGGGAGCAAGGAACCATAGACGAAATGCCCTCGGCGAGCCAATTCACCGATGTCGGGTCGCACAAAGTGTTGCCGGACACGGTCCAAATCGTAAGTAACTTCCAGGTTCCCGCCACAGTCGCAGCGGTAGGCCGGAAACCGAAAAGGCTGCTCCAGGTCACACTCTACGCACCGCAATCCAGATACATTTTCAGGCGAATCAACACTCATGAAATTGGCCTCCTTTGCCACCCATCAAATCGGCGGCCACCCATTGTGACTAACGGAGGGACCTCTGTAAAGCGTAAAAGTCCAGTAAAAGCACGCCACAAGCGGCTCTGGACGCGTTTCTGACGACCCTTTTTTTCTTGACAGCGGTTGCGCTCTGACTTATCCATGACTAGTGTGTAGTCTATATAACGCGAGCGAACGTGGGTCGGCGTTTTGGCCTGGAGGAAGCACAATGAGATTGTCTGCGGCAATAACCATGATCGCACTGGTCATCCTGACCTCCTCCGCTGTTTCTGCCCAGGAAGGCCCAGAAGGAAGCAGTGCCGACGCCGGAAAACGACAGTTCTTCGCTGGACTGCTCGCAGAAGGCCGGAACATGGCCGAAAACGGCTACTACTACGAAGCCTGCGTGGCCTTCAATGGCATCCTTGAGCGCGGCGAGCCGGTGGAGAGTTACTACCAGGAATCCGAGTACCTCATGGCCGAGAACTTGCACAATCTCGGCCTCGTTTACTCCTCCTACACCTACTTTGCCCGCATCGTTGACGGTGGAGATACACACCCGTACTACCTCAAAGCGCTCCCGTGGTTCGTTCAACTGGCGCGTGAAGTGCCCGGCTTCCAAGGTGTCAAAGAGTACCTCTCCGTCTATGAAGCGAAGGACTACCCCCCAGACTTGAAGAACGAGGTGGCTTTCACCGTCGGCCAACTCTGGTATTCGCAGGACGAACTCGACACCGCGCTTGAGAGCCTGGCCATGGTCGACGCCCAGCAAGAGACCTATTTCCTGCGAGCAAAATATCTCCAGGGAGCCATCCGCGCCCGACAGAATAGGGCCAAGGATTCCCTGGACGCCTTCAAGGACATTCTCCGCTACGAACGCGACTCTGGCTCACGCTCCGGCATCATGAAGGAGTTTCACTCCCGTGCCATTGTGGCCATCGCCCGCATCTTCTACTCAACCAAGAACTTCGATACTGCGCTGAAGTACTACTCGCAGATCGAAAAATACTCGCCGCTCTGGTTGCAGACACTCTTCGAAAAGAGCTGGGCCTATTTCCGAGCAGGTAACGTCGAGCGAGCCATGGGTAACCTCCATACCCTCAACTCCCCCTACTTCGAGGAGCAGTATTTCCCGGAGTCCCGGGTCCTCCAAGCCGTGACCCTCTTCACCAACTGCCGCTACGAAGATGCCATCGTTGTCGTCGAGCAGTTCGTCCGGGAATACGACGACCTGCGCAAGGAACTCAACTCGCAGATGGCGCAAAACGAAGACCCCGCAGACTTCTACTACTGGCTCGCCTCCCTCTCAGTGAAGGGAAAAGGCTTCTCCAAAAAGCTCAAGCGCATCTTCAATATGGCCCTGGCAGACCAGAAGCTCTATCGCCTCTTCTCCTTCATCGTCGCCCTGGACCGCGAAGAAGCCCTCCTCGAGAACATGCGACAGGCTGCCGTTCAAAAGGACCTGGCCGAAAGACTTCTGGGTGACCTGGTCACGTACCGGGAACTCGCCATCGGCGAGACCGGCGAACAGGCTCGGTCACGCCTCGACCAGAAACGACGTGAACTGCAACGCCTGATCTCACAGTCCATGAAAGTCAAGTTCGAGGCCCTGAACGCCCTCAAGGAGATCATCGAAGGAACCAGAGCTGCCACCGCTGACAAAGCCCACAGCAAGCCCTGGGTCCTGAAACATGACGACGAACACCTGGCATGGCCGTTTGCCGGAGAGTATTGGAAAGACGAACTCGATTCATATCTTTTCCGGGTAGAGAACATCTGCCCCGACAGTCAGTAGCGGAGTGACCCACATGTTGCGAAATCTTACAAATTCGCTTGCAGTTGCATGCTTCTTCCTGACATTGGTGGGGCCCCTCCATGCACAGGAGGACAAGAGCTTCACCCCCAAGATTGAAGGCAGCGGGGTCAAGGAAGAAGTCAAGAAGACAGAACCGGTCAAGAAGCAAGGGCCAAGCCGACCAGGCCTTTCGGCGGAAGACCTTTACAGGGTCAAGCCATCTGCTTCGGAAGAGAAATTGCAGGCGGCCATCGAGTCACTTTACCAGATCATCGACTACTCCGAAGAAGACGATCCGGAGAAGCCCGTCTACTACGCCCGCCTCGCCAATCTTTACTGGGAAAAGGCCGAGACCTACTTCATGCAAGCCTATTCTGATGAGATGGACAAGGAGCTTTCCGCAGCTGAAAAGGCCGCGGATCAGGCCTTGATTCAGCAGGCTGAGGCCAAGCGAGAGACGCTGTTGAACTCGCAGAAGGAATGGCGCCGCAAAGCCATCAAGATCTTCCAGGAGATCGAACAGAAGTACCCCGACTATGATAAGCTGGACATGGTCCTCTTCTACCTGGGCAACTTCTCCACCCAGATGGGCGACGCCGAAGCCGGTTACGAGTACTACAAGAAACTCGTCACCCTCTTTCCCGAATCTAAGTACCTCCCCGACGCGCTGGTCAACGTTGGCGAGTATTTCTTCGTCCGTGATGAGTTCGATACCGCATTGGAGTTCTACAAGCGGGTCGCCACCTTCTCCGATTCCCGCATCTACCCATTTGCCATCTACAAAGAAGCGTGGTGCCACTACAACATGGGCTTCTACGAGGAGGCCTTCAAGAAATTCGTCGAGGTTATCCAGTACACCATGCGCATGGAGAAGGAAGGCAAGGGGCCAGCCATCGGCCTCAAAGCAGAAGCGCAGAAAGACATCGTCCTCGCCTACAGCCAAATTGGCAAAGAGAACCAGGCGATCCCCTTCTTCAAGTCCGTAGCCCCCGACATCTATCTGGTCCTCGCCGCCCGGCTGGCCCGACTCTACGCCGAGCAGGGTGAGTACGTACGCTCCATCCGCATGTACAAGAACATCATCGCCGAAAAGCCCGACGCACCTCAAGTGCTCACGTACCAGCGGGAAATCGTTGCTGGAGCCGACAAGGTCGGCGACAAACTGGCCACCCGAAAGGAAGTTGTCCGGCTCGTGGAACTCTACAAAGTACTACAGGCAGAGAAGGCCGAGATCCTCGTCAAGGAACGCGATAATATCGAGGAGATGCTCCGGCAGATGGCCATCGGCTACCACGTGGAAGCCCAGAAGACCATGGAGAAGAAAGCCATGCTCCTGGCCCAGGAAGTCTACGACCACTACCTCTCACTATTCCCCGAGGGAACCGGACGCTACCAGATGCTCATGAACCATGCCATCCTGCTCTACCAACTCGAGCAGTACGACAAAGCCGTGCTCGAATACGAGCGGGTCATCGCCTTTGACCCCAAGGGGAAATACCATCGAGAGGCTGGCTACACGGCGCTGCTCTGCTACTACAAGCTCATCGATACCAACAAGGCCACCGCCGTGAAGATGGATGATGAAGATAACGCCGAGGCCCAGGAATTGCCCGAGATTTACGCCAACATGGTAAGGGCCTGCGACCGCTTCGTGGAAATGCAGCCGGAAGACCCTGATGAATTGCTCCAGGCCAAGTTTGCCTCCGCCAAAATACTCTACGACTTCAACCGCTTCCAAGACGCCGCCCCGCGTCTGGCCGAACTTATCGAGAAGTTCACCACCTCCGATGTAGCCCCTGACGCAGCCAAACTGCTGCTCTCCTCATACACCATGATGCGAGACATCAACAACCTCAACGCCTGGGCGGAAAAGATCTACGCCATGCCCGCACTGGCCAAGGGTGAACTGCTCTCTCTCATTACCAAGATTCGCGACCGTGCCAAGTTCAACCGCTGCTTCCAGTACGAGTTCGACAAGCAGCACGAAGCAGCAGCGGACTGTTTCGTCGACTACACCCGGAACTTCCCCGATTCGAAGCTGATGGACAAATCACTCTACAACGCAGCCCTGAACTACCAGCGGGCCCGCAAATACGAGCAAGCGCTAAAGGCCAACGCTCAACTCTACAATTGCTGCGCCAAAACCTCCAAGCTCGGCCCTAGAGCGCTCTTTCTTATTGCCGAAACGTACCGCGCCGCAGCCGTCTACGACAAAGCAGCCGGGTTCTACGAGAAGTACGCAGCCGACCACCCTCGAGAGGTCAAGGTCAAGGAAGCACTCATTTACGCTTCCGCCTTCCGCCGTGGCCTCGGCGAGTTCTCTCAAGCAATCCAGAACTACCAGACCTACATGAAGCTCTTCGCCAAGGACCCCAAGGTCCCGGCAGTCTACTTCGACATGGGCACCCTCTACGCCCGACAAGACAACTGGAAGAAGGCGCATGCCCATTTCCGCAGCTACCTGAAGAAGTACCGCTCCGCCGGAGGCGTGAACCTGCTCCTGGATGCCCACCGGCAAATTGGCGAGGCTTTCACCAAGATGCGCAAATCCAAGGAGGCCAGACGCCAGTTCGACGAGGTGATCCAAACCTTCAAGAGTTTGCCCGAAGCCGACAAGCAGAAGATCGATCGCAAAGGCATCTCCGCCATTGCATGGGCCTATTTCGGCATTGCCGACGGCATGTTCGCCGAAGCCGCAAGCATCCAGCTTACTCGCAAGAATCTGAAGGAAGATACCGAGAAGAAGATGAAAGTCCTGCTGGAGGCAGAACATCACTATCTCACTGTTCTCAGCCTGCAACAGCCTTTCTGGAACACCGCCGCACTCTTTAAGATCGGCGCAGCCTGGGAGAAGTTTGCTGATGACTTTGAAAACTCCCCGGTCCCCCGAGGGCTTAATGAACTGGAGCAGGAAGAATATAAGCTCCAGCTTTCTGAGGCCGCCCAGCAATTCCGGCGAAAAGCCGCTGGCGCCTACAAGAAATGCCTTGAAGAAGCCAAGACCAACAGCATCTTCAACGACTACACCGAAAAAGCAGAACAACGCCTCTCCGTTCTGGAATTCCAGTTCGCCGGCATGAAAGAGTACCGAGCCCGCCCAGGCTACCTCACGGCTGGTTCCAATCCGCCCGGCTTCAAACGCTCACGGGTCGTAGTCTTCCAGCCAGTGCCGGAAGACATTGCACCCGAAGAAGCGCCCCCGGAGGATTCCCCCGGGGCGAGTACGACTCCGCCGGGAGGTGATGCACAATGAGAACTCTCCTCATAGCACTGCTGACATCTCTTGTTCTCACCTCATTCGCATTCGCCCAGCCCGCCCCCGTCGGTGCCGACGGAAGCGCACCAGCAGAACTGGCACCGGTAGATTCTGAAACAGATTCCGAGACCGCCGCAGTGCCAGCTGCTGCCCCACTACAAACTGGCCCGCAAGCAGAGCTTGCTGCGATTCTCGACCGCCTCAAAGCTGAACCAGCGCTACTCAAGGCTGGATCAGCAGTAGAGCTTGAACTCACAAGATTGTCCGAAGGGCCCAACGGATTGGTCGAAGCTCTCTATGATCTTGGGGTGTTCAACCTGCGTTTGAACAAACTTGAAGAGGCCCACAAGTACTTTCAGGAAACCATCTCCAAAGACCCGAACTTTTCTGAAGCCGTGGCCCAGCTGGGAGTTATCGCGTCGCTGCGCGGGGAAATGGAGAAGGCCAGGGGGCTCATCGATCAGGCCCTCAACATGGACAAGTATTGCGCTCCGGCCCGCGACTACTACTCTCGCAAGGCCCTTGAAGAAGGCAACCTTGATGAAACCATCAAGCACTGCCGCATTGCCCTGCTGGGAGACCCTGACAATCTGAATGCCTATCTCAACATGGCCATCGCCTATTTCCGGAAAGACCAGTTGGACGTGGGCGATCTCGTGTGCCAGAGCGCCTTGCGTATCGACTCCAACAATGCCCCCATTCTAAACCTGCTTGGGCTCATCCATCTGAAGCAGGACGACGTCAAGGGCGCCATCACCATGCTCCAGGCAGCAGTATCGGCAGACCCCGACTTCATGGACGCACGCAAGAATCTCGCCGCGGTAACTTTGAACTTCAAAGACTACGCAGTGGCTGAGAAGCAGTTGCAAGCCGTCATTGACCGGGAGCCCGACAATCTCCAGTTCCGCATCAGCCGGGCCGTTGCCCTGCGCGGCATGGAGGAATTCGAAGAAGCTCGCAAGGCCCTCCAAGAGGTCCTCGTCAAGCAGCCGCGGCACCAAGAAGCAACTTACAATCTCTGCATCCTTCTGCATGAGTACTTGCAGGACTACAACACGGCACTTAAAGTCTGTTCTGAGTTTCAAGCCACTCTTGACAACAAGCATCCCAAGTTCAAGGAGATGAAGCTGCGCGTCAAGGGCATCGCCGAGACCATGAAGATCATGGAGGAGATGAAACAGCTGGAAGAAACTGCGCCCAAGGATGCCGGTGGCGGCCAGGACGACGCCAGTCCAGAGGCGAACACTAAGCCTGAGGCAGAAGTGAAACCAGAAGCAGAAGTGAAACCAGAAGCAGAAGTGAAGCCAGAAGCAGAAGTGAAACCAGAAGCAGAAGTGAAGCCTGAGGCAGAAGTGAAGCCAGAGGCAGAAGTGAAGCCTGAGGCAGAAGTGAAGCCTGAGGCAGAAGTGAAGCCTGAGGCAGAAGTGAAGCCTG
>CALGBT010000500.1 GCA_937884235.1 uncultured Pseudomonadota bacterium | reverse complement strand
TAATGAGGGCGGTGGTATTGAGGGCGAAAATTGCGTAGGAGCCGCCGGCACCGCCCCCCCCGGTTCCCGGAGTTCCAGAACAGCCGCCGCTGCCGCCGCCGCCGCCGCTGGCTCCGTAGGTGTAACAGTAGCAGAGGCTGTTGTCGTCACCGCCGCCACCGCCACCGCCGCCGCCGCCAGTCCCGGCCGTGCCGGCGGCACCAGATGCGCCGGAAGTGGGCACGAAGAAGCCCGACTCGTTGACAGTACCCAGTCCATCGCCGCCGATGCCTTCCGCACCGAGTGCCCCCGCACCGCCGTCCGCACCGGGGCCGCCGTCGTTCTTCTTGCCGCCGCCACCACCGCCAGCGGCGCCACTTTCTGCGGCCACTCCGGCGCCGCCGGAGCCGCCCGTGCTGCCACCCTGGCCGCCCGTGCCCCCACCGTTGCCGCAGTATCCCTTGCCGCCCTTGCCGGCCGGCGGGTGGCTGCAGTTGCTGCAGGCCACTGCGCACCAGTTGCCACCGTACTCGCAGCCGGCATTGCCGGTTCCGCCGTCTTCGCCATTCTGCCCATCGGTACCATCATTGCCGGGGGTGCCGTTGGCACCGTTGCCCGACTGAATACGGTTGTGGGAGACGCGGAGTTTGTCACCGGAACCCTTGATGTGGACCGCCATGGAAGAGCCTCCCGCCGAGTCGTTGTTACCCGATTCGATGTAGAGGCCCTCGACAACGGTCTCTTCCTGGATGTCGTGGGCAAAGAGCGTGACGACGCCGCCGGGGCCCGGGGCGCTCCAGGTAATGGTCGTTTTGTAGAGCACCGGCTTGTGGTCCCAGGCCAGTTCCGGGTTGAAGCCGCCATAGAGACTCACCCCGGGGACCACCGCAACCTGTTCTTCATAGAGGCCCTGGGCCACATAGACATCCCACTTCGGCTCTTTGGCCGAGGCTAGGGCGAGGCCCTTGGCGATGGTCTTGACAGGATGCTCCATGTTCCCTGTCTGGTTGCCGATATCCATTCCTGTGGGGGTGACGAAGATGGCGCTTAGCGGGTCGCCGTCAATGCCATCACAGTTGCTGTCGAAGCCGTCCATGTCGGGCTTGTCGGGGAGGCCGTCATCGACGCACTGGTATTCGCAACCATCATCGTCCTTCTCGTTCAAGTTGGCCCAGCCTTCGGCGCAATCGCCCATGATGCAGTCGCCCTCGTCGCAAATTGCCGTGGCGTTGTCATAGGAGCAGACATAACCACACTGCCCGCAGTTGGCGATGTCAGTGAAATACTCTTCGGGGACCATCCCCAGGCACTCACAGGCACCTGACTTGGGCAGGCATTGCATGGAGGGGGCACCGTTGGAGCCTTCCACTTCGGCGCAGTCATAGTCCGGCGGGCACATCTCATCGCCGCAGTCCCGGGAGCACATCATACCGTCATTGGCTCCGATGGGCAGACAGAGGTCATGGACGATGTTGCAATCGCTGTCCTTGTAGCAGGGCTGGCACAAAGTATCGAGGTGGTTGGGAACGCAGATGAAGACAACATCTGCGCCTTGCCAGATTTGCTCACATGACCAGCCTTCGGCGCAGTCCTCGTAGCAGGTCTTGGTGCAGACGCTACCGTCGGGTCCCTGAATGCAGAGTCCGGGATCACAGCACTCTGAGTCTTCTTCGCAAGGAGTCATGTAGGCGCCACAGCTGCCCCCCTCAAAGGGCAGAACATCAAAGCGCGGTACGTCAACATCGAACCACTGAAGAACTTCCTTGCCGATGTCTGAGGGGTCGCTGGTTTGTTCCTCGGAGAGGTCAGGGAGGGTACAGACTGCACCGTCACAACCGTATGCGCAAAGCTTGTGAACCTGCCAGGTAAGTACTTCGTCCTGGCCCCAGACACACTTCAGCACAGAATCATTGCCATCGGACTTCCCACAAATAATGGCGCCGTAGCTGTCACATTCGTCCCCCACCGCGTGTGCGGGCGTCCCGGTGTTGCTCGAACAGGTGCAGAGCCAGAGAGTTCCCAACGTCAGCACGAGCAGCGGGTATGCGGTCTTGAAGCGTGGCATCCTTCACCTCCGCCGCGGCCAATCGCGGCCGCGAGCATGGAACCAATGGGGAGTATCTTACAGGGTTACGAGGGAAGGATCAAAGTTTTGGCGCGCGGCCCCTGCGGGAGCGTCGGCGGGGGTGGGCAATGGGGTCAGATGGCGGAGTCTTCGTCGAGCATGATCGCCAGTTTTCGCTTGTGATCAGGGAAGAGGTGCTTGAACTTCAGGTGCACTCCCCGCGAGTGGCGTTCGGTGATTTCGGCCAGGGCGGTTACGCGGTCTTCAGATGCGTCGGGAGAGAACTCCAGCCAGACGTATCTTTCCCCTGCCAGCAGATCCCCCGGAGTATCGATATCCAGCCCTTGCAACGACAGGTTTGACCCCATGCCGTGGAGCTCAATGTCGTGCCCGAAACGTTCCTTGACAACAAAGTGACCAATCTCCGGAGTAGCGCCAACCATCTGCATTTAATGCCTCCTTTCCAAGCTGCTGAAGCGAGTATAGAGGCAAAACGATCGCCGGCAAAAAAAATGGTAAATACATCGGCCACCGATGCACTTTTGGCTGCCGTTGCACCTGCGAGTGCTCTCAGCCCTAGGGGCCTCCGGTGATGTCGCTAGAAAGGCGAAGCGCAGACGTTGAGACCCTGACCAATGGGCTGGCAGGTCCAGCCGTTGGCGCAGTCGGTGGAGATGATGCAGAGGTTGGTACAGAAGCCGACGCCGACTTCCAGATTGCCGGCGCACTCGCCAAAACAGGGGTTGTACCCGGTGGTGCAGGTCTCGCCCGTGCTGACGCAGAACTTGTCTGCGCCCACGGCGTGGCAGCCGAACCCCTCAGGGCAATCGGCCGCCTTGATGCAAGGCGCGGTGCAGGCACATTTTCCCAGCTTGTTGGTGAGGAAGTAGCCCTTGTAGCAAAAGGCCAGGTCGGGGTCGCACGAAGTATCCTGACCGGAGTCGTTGAGGATGCAGACGGAGGTGGCATCCACCGCCACGCAGACGTCGGGGCCGGGACACTGGGCATCGTTCTGGCAGTACTGCGTGCAGATTGCCGAGTTGGTGATCTTGTTTTCGATGCAGAGGGCCGAGGAGCACTCTTGCTTACAGTGGCAGGCCGCACCGTAGGGGCCATCGGTGGGGTCGCAGCCCGGCGGCAATGAGGTGTCCGGCTGGCCCACGACATCGGTGGTCTGCGTGGTGTCTGTCACATCCGGCAGTGCGCTGGACTCGCACATGTAGCCGACGCAGCTGGCGCCAGTCCCCTCACATTGCCAGTCTTTGGTGCACTCGCGACCGCAGAACCCGTCGAGGCAGGCCATGTCGTAGGGGTCGCAGTCCACGTGCTTCTGGCAGGGAATCTGGTCGACTGCATCCGTGGCAATCACGTCCTCACCACCACCACCACCGCCGGCAACGATGCAGCGGTAGAGGGCACACTCAAGAATCCCGGGGCAGTCTTCGTCCTTCGTGCACTCCTGGCCACAGACGCCGTCGAGACAGACCGCCACGGGCAGGCACGCCTCGTCAACAGTGCATTCTGTAGTGATGCAAGCGCCGTCGACCATCTTGCCCGGGCATTCAAGGCAGGTGTCGTCCACCAGAATTCCGTTGCATTCAGTAGTTTCGCTGCTGCAGGCCAAGGCCAGCGCCAGGATAAGCAGGGACAGGGACACATCACGCATGCGCTTCTCCCGAGGGCAGGGTACCAGACGTCCGCATTGTATGCGGGGAGGGCTCCGGAGGCAACAATCTCCCGGTCCTTTACACAGGGGGTCCATGAGTACAATCAGGCCGCAGCGCGTGGAGATTGAGGAGGAGCTTATGAAGAGCAGTGGGCGCATGGTGGTGTTGGGTCTGGCGGTGTTTGTGTTGATGGGTTGCGGCGGCGGAAGCGGGGGAGGCGACAGCTCTGTGACAGATGTCCGGAGCGGGGATGGTAGCAGCGACCTGCTGCCGGTGGACCTCATTGAGCCCGAGGATATCCCGCCGCTGTGTCCCTCCTCCAGTTGGGTCATGGAGTTCTTCGGAGTCACCGATGGGATGACCATCCAAACAGGAGAGACGATGGTGCTTCAGGCCCGTATCTTCGATAGCGTGCTGGGCGTGACGGTGGCCGGGACTGAAGTGACCTTCTCCCTGGCCGGCAACGGCGATGCGGAGTTGCTTGAGACCGTCGCGGTGACCAGTGAGCTCGGAGTTGCTGCCGTGAGCTTCGCCACGGGCACGTCCCTGGGCGTCGACTACACCATCACCGCTACCAATCCCTGCACCGCCGCCCAGAGCGTCACGTTGACGACGGTGGCACCGGAGCAGGGTAGTTTCCTGGTCACCTATACTGTGGCCGACGAGTTGAGCAGCACCTGGGACCAACTCAAACTCGTCGCTTTCGCGAGCAATTCCATCGCTCTGTGCGGTGCGGTGAGCTACACCAGTCCCGGCAGTCAGGGGGTGACACTGCCCGCCGGCGAGAGCACCGTGGAGTTCACCCAGATCCAGGCCAATGCCGCCTACGTCGTCTTTGGCGTAGCCTACAATGCCGATGGTGTGCCCGTTGGCGGCGGATGCGTGGAGCAGGTCAGTGTGTTGCCCGACAAGACCAAAGAAGCCACAGTGGCCATTGAATCCCTGGCCATGAACCCCGCCGGCGGCTACGACCTCACCGTGCAGGTCGCGGCCAAGGACTTGATGGCTGCGCAGTGGCTTGATGCCGGGGCTGTCTCTGCGCAGATTGTAGCGGAGTCAGGCGAGACCATCGGCAAGAAGGTTCTGGACGACATTCTCATCTACTTCCCCGATGGCCTCCCGGATTGCGGCGAGGTGGATGCTGCCGAGGACATTCAAGCAAGTATCGACGCTGGTCTGGAGAGTCTCAACAAGCCCAGCATCGATTGGTTGTCCGCTCACGCCGACAATTGGCTCTCGACCCTCGCCGCCAACGTCGTCTTCAAGGGCAAGCTCATGGTCGAGGAGACGGCGCAGGAACAGACCTGGTCCGGGACCTGGACCATTGAGTCCATGGAGTTCTCCGGCCCCATCGCATGCAGTACTGGAGATTGTGCCGAAATGCTCACGTTTGCACCCGAGACCTTCGGTTTGGGCGACGTGCACATCGACCTTGACCAGGAGGTCTTCCAACTCGTCGCCACCGGGTTTGCTGACCTTGATGTGCTGCCATTCGAGCTCCCCATCGCCCCGGGCAAGCTGGTCCTCTTCGCGTTCAACAACATTGTCCTCAAGGAGTTGGAACTTGCCAACGAGACCGCGGAACTCTTCAACGAGACCTTCAACTGCAGTGCGCTGATGGCCCAGGTTTCGGCCCAGACCATCGCTTGCATCAACAAGCCGCAGAGCCAGCTCATCGAGAGCTGTGAGGCCGCAGTAGCGGGCATGGCCGTTCAGTTCTACGGGACCCTCTCGGCTTTCAAGGCCGAGCAGCACCTCTCCACTAGCGGCAAGCTCCTTTCCAAGGACGACAACAATGACCTCACTGTCGATGTCCTGACCGGCAACTTTGAGGGTGACTTCGTGCTGGGCGGCGAGACGGAGGCCACCTTCATCCTTCCCTTTGAAGCCGTCAAGAAGTAGCCCACCCCAAGGAGTCGTCAACATGGACAAGCTCTTCAGCGCCGAGTCGATACTGATTGTCGGTGTCTCACCTTCGCCCCGCAACATGGGCCGTCACATCGTTCACAACCTCATTCGTTGGGAGTACCCGGGCCGCATGTATCTCATGGGCCGTAAGCCGGGTCACCTGGCCGGACAGCCCATTGTCACAACCTTCGAGGAGCTGCCCGACGGCATCGACCTGGCGGTCTTCCTGACCCCTGCGGAGGCGCTGCCGGACCTGGTGGATGCCTGTGGGGCCAAGGGCATTCGCTGGTTGGTCATCGAAAGTGGTGGATTCTCTGAGTTGGGGGATGAGCGCCAGCAGCTCGAGGACGATCTGGTTGCCCGGGCCAGGCGCTGGGGCATCCGCTTCATTGGCCCCAACGGTCTGGGCGCCATCAACCGGTCCCACGGATTGGTGCTGCCCTTTATGGCCATGCCCCGGCTCCCGGCTCCCGGGCGCGTCAGCCTCCTGGCCCAGAGCGGCGGCGTGGGCATTGTCTATCTCTACGCCCTCGCCAACGAGGGCCTCGGGCTCGACAAGTTCGTCTCCATGGGGAACAAGCTCAGCATCGATGAGTGTGACCTCCTGGACTACATCGGCGAGCGGCGGAGCAGTGATATCGTTTGTCTCTACCTCGAGGATGTGCGGCGGGGTCGTTCCTTCTTCGAGTCCATGCGTCGTTTCCCGGGCCGGGTGCTGGTGCAGAAAGCCAATGTTTCCAAGGCTGGGGCGCTGGCTGCCCGGTCGCACACTGCTTCGGTTGCCACCGATGACCGGCTGGTGGAGGCGGCCATTCGCCAGGCCGGGGCCCTGCGCTTCCACGATATGGCATCCATGGTTCACTATGTCATGGGGCTGACCCTGCCGCCGGTGGCCGGCAAGCGTCTCCTGGTATTGTCGCGCTCCGGGGGGCACGCGGTCATCGCAGCCGACTTCGCCGAGCGCCACGGCTTCTCGCTGCCGCCGCTGCCGGAGGCCATCGGCGAACTGGCGGCGCAGGCAGGGCGGGCCCATGTGATCAAGGCCTGCAATCCCCTCGACCTCGGCGATGTCTTCGACTTTGACTCCTATGCCGGCATGCTCGAGGTTGGTGCGCGTGGCGACGACTATGATGCCATAGCCGTCATTCATGTCTTCTCCGGGGATCTGGAGGGGCCGGTCTCAGAGCGGCTTGCGGCACGGGCTCGTGACCTTACCCGGGAGACCGGGAAACCCATCTTTCTCTGTTATCTCACTGAGGCCAGGGAGCTTGAGCGCATCAAGCGGGCGGTGCGATTTCCCTGTTTTGGCAGTCCCGAGATTCTCATGGAGTCCATGGCCGCGTCCAACGTCCATCATGCCTGCGCCAAAGCCATCAGCGAGGAGGTCTATCCCGCCATGCCCCACATGGAGATGTCGGGCATCAGAGCGGTTCTAACCAGGGCTGCGGAGGCCGCGGCTGAGGTCGACGGTGAGCGCTACTGGCTGCCCGCCAGTCAGGTGTTCGAGATCGCCCGGCTGGCTGGATTGCCCATGGCCCCCTTTGAGGTGGTCACCAGCGCCGATGGGGCGGCCCAGGCTGCTGCCCGTTTCGGCCCTCGGGTGGCCATGAAGATCCTCTCGCCGCAGATGCTACATAAATCCCGAGAAGGGGCCATCGCCCTTAACGTGCGCGGTGCCGACGCGGCCCGGGAGGAGTTCGACCATCTCCAGGCACACTTCTTCGAGAAGATGCCTGATGGACGCTTTGACGGCGTGCTCGTGCAGAAGATGGTTGGCGGTATTCGAGAGATCTTCCTGGGGGGGCGCCAGGACCCGTCCTTTGGCCCCGTGCTGGCCGTGGGATTCGGCGGAACTCTGGTGGAAGTGCTCGACGATATCGCGGTGAGACTCTGTCCCGTCTCCAGCCGCGATCTCAGCGAGATGCTCGACGAAGTGAAGCTCTTTCACGCTCTCCGCCAACTTCCCGATGGCCGTGACAGCGACTTCGAGTTCCTGGAAGAGTGTCTCGTAAGGATCTCACATCTGCTCTGCAACTTCCCCGAAATCGACGAACTGGACTTCAACCCGCTCAAGCTCTACGACGCCGGAGAAGGCGGCATTTTCGTCGATGCCCGACTGGCGATTCGAACCTAGCGGCAGCTCTGACAGGCGGTGCGGGGAACAAGTGTCCGCCGCACACAGCGCCATGCGTCAGCTTGGCGCCGTCTCTAAATCGCCACCAGTTTGCTGCGTGGTGCGCACAACGGCACTACGTTGACACCAGGTGTGGTGTTGTGTCGGGTGTCCAGCCGTTCCTCACTTGACGCCGGCGCTCCCCTTTGCCACACTGCGGGCAAGTTACGTTGGCAACCTGGAGGAGCAGCCATGAAATTCTTCGTAGATACCGCGATCATAGACGAAATCAAGCAGGCCGTGGCCTGGGGCGTTTGTGATGGCGTCACCACCAACCCTTCTCTGGTCGCCAAGAGCGGCAAGAGCCTGGCCCAGGTAGTGGCAGAGATTACCGCGGTCGTTGATGGTCCCATCAGCGTCGAGGCCACCGCCCTGGACGTGGAGGGGCTCTGGAGTGAGGCCCAGGAGATCGCGGCCATCAGTGACAACATTGTCGTTAAAATCCCCATGACTGCGGAGGGCATGCAGGTGACCCGCCGCTGTGCTGAGGCGGGCATCAAGACCAACGTGACCCTGGTCTTCTCGGCGCTGCAAGCGCTCCTCGCGGCCAAGGCCGGGGCAACCTACGTCAGCCCCTTCATCGGCCGCCTCGACGACATCGCCTCGGACGGCATGCAGCTCATTGAAGACATTCTGGAGATCTTCGCCAACTATGCCTTCAATACCGAGATCATCGTTGCCAGCGTCCGCCACCCGATCCACATCCTCGAGTCGGCCCGCCTGGGGGCAGACATCTGCACCATTCCCTTCGACGTCATCGGTAAGCTCTACAAGCACCCCCTCACCGATATAGGGATTGAGAAGTTTCTGGCTGATTGGGAGAAGGTACCCAAGTAACATCGCCGCGGCGGGCGCCCCATCTCATGTCCTCGCCCTTGTGCCGCCTTTGGATTGTCTTCCCTAGCGCTTGCGAAGATTCACCCAGGCCCCACTTTCCCCTCGCTGCACGTGGAGGAGAATGGGCTTGTCAGGTCCGGCGTTGTCGACCATTCGGGCAAAGGCCTTGGTGGATTGCACTGCGGGGTAGCCGAAACGCAAGATGAGATCCCCTGGGAGCAGGCCCGCAGTGGCGGCCGGTCCAGAGTTGGCGACTGCGGCGACCCTGATTCCCAGCTTCGCCGGGAGGCCCAGGGCCTTGCGCTCTTCCGGGGTCAACTCCTGGACGTGCAACCCCAGGGTCGGGATCTCCAGCCCGGGGGCGTTGGTGGAGTCGGCGGCTTGCTGTGTTACTTGCCTGGGCAGGGCGGTCAGGGTGACGGAGAAGACCTTGCGGATACCTTTGCGGAGCACCTCCACCGAGGTCTTGGACCCGACCCCGGCAATAGCAGCAACCCACCTCAGGTCCCGGGAATCGGTGACGGCATCGCCGCCGAACCGAACAATGACGTCGCCCACCTCAAATCCGGCCGTTTGCGCGGGAGAGTTGGGGACAACGTGAGCGACCAGGGCTCCGGCTGCTGCGGCGAGGCCCAGTGCCTGGGCATCGCGGGGGGAGATGTCTTGCGCCACCACCCCCAGAAAAGCCTGCTCAACCCCCCCCTTGGCCAGCTGCGGCAGCAGCTTCTTGGCGAGGTTCACGGGAATCGCGAAGCCGATGCCCTGGGCCGAGCGATAGATGGCCGAGTTGATGCCGATGACCTCGCCACGCATGTTGATCAAGGGGCCGCCGCTGTTGCCAGGGTTGATGGAGGCATCGGTCTGGATGAAGTCGGCGTGCACGGGACCGTCAGAGGGCACGATGTCTCTTCTGCCCTTGGCGCTGACAATGCCCGCAGTGACTGAGTTGTTGAGACCAAAGGGGCTGCCGATGGCGAGCACCCACTCGGCGATGCGCAACTCATCGGAGTCGCCCAGCGGCGCAGCGGTCAGCGGTTTGTCAGCTTCGACCTTGAGGAGGGCCAGGTCAGCCCTGGCAAAAGCTCCCACCAGCGTGGCATCGTATTCCTGGTTCGCTTCGGTGCGGACTCGAATGGAATCGGCGTCGACGACTACGTGGTTGTTGGTGAGGATGTAGCCATCGGCGCGGATGACGAAGCCGGTGCCCCCGTCAAGGTACTTCGAGGATTTGCGCAGTGGTGAGCCCGCAGATTGTGGCAGCGAAACGCTAATCAGGACGACTGCCGGGCTGAGCTTCTCGGCCAGCGAGGCGAAGGTCTCGGCAGCTACAGTTCCGGCGATGGAGCGGGCCTTTGCTGCTGCCGGCAGTTCGACCCAGAGAGGTTCCTCAGCGCTGGCGGCGGGGCTGGCCAGGAGGGACAGTGTCAGGTAAAGGACCGGCAACAGGGTGAAGCGTGGCGACATCGATACCTCCGCGGCTGCGCCGGGCACACCGGTGTTAAATCGGGGAGAGACGGGAACTATTCCTCAATAGTTTCCGAGTCCTTGCTCTGCATCTTGGCGATGAGGGCATCGAAGCCGTCTTTGGCCAGGATCTTGAGGAAGCTCTTGCGGTAGTTGCGCATAATCGAGACCTGGTCAACCACCATGTCGTAGGCCCGCCATCCACCGTCACTGTGGAAACGGTAGTCCACGTCCGCCTCGACGTCACCGGAGATGATGGTGGTCTGAATCTCGCCCCGGTCCTTTTCTTTGTTGAAGCGGGTTCCCGAGCGGTAGTTAACCTTGAACTCCTTGCCCGGCTTGAAGCGGCGCAAGTAGGTGCGCTGGAGCAGCGCTTTGAACTGAGCGAGATAGATCTTGCGCTGCTCTTCGGTCAGAGTCTTCCACTGCTTGCCCAGCGACAGTTCGCCAAATTCGTCGAAGTTCACGAAGGTATCCATGAGATCTTTGACATTGGCCTGCATCTCTTCTTCGGTCTTACTTTGGCGCACCAGCTCCCGAATCTTCTCGGTATTGGTCTTGAGAATCTCCAGGGGTGCGTCCGGGGACTCTTGCGCCAGCAGCTGGGTCGGTGCCAGCAGCAGCGTGACAAGGGTAATCAGTAGTGCGTTTCTCATGGGTCCGCCTCCTTGGTCAACGGGGACTTACACGTAGCTTACCGTCGACTATTCACTTCCAGTGAGTTCTGCCAGTCGCATGCCGCTCGCATGAGCGAGGCGGGCCAGGCCGACGTTGAAGTCAAAGCGAGCCTGAGCGTAGGCCATACGCTGCTTGAAAAAAGCGGTCAGGGCGTCTGCGGTATCCTTGAAGGGCACCAGCCCGGATTCGTAGAGGTCAAGCTGGGCGATCACCCAACCGCGGGCGGCCTTGTGGGCCTTGCGGGCCAGGGTGAGTTTCTCTTTGAGGTCGCGCACCTCGGCCCATGCCTGTTCCACTTCCATGGACACCTTCTGCCGGAGGGCCTCGTGCTGCGCTTTGAGCCTACGTTCCTCGGCCCGCGCTTCGTCCAGTGCCAGCACCTGTCGGGCGGTATCCAGCTTGTATTCCACGCCCAGAGCCGCTCCCGAGAACCACGAGTTGTAGGGGTCATAAGCAAATGGGCTGCCCTGCTCTTCCACTGCCCACGCACGACCATAGGTGTAGTAGGCAGCAATGAAGATGACCGGCAGAAATCCCCGCTTCTCGTATTTGACCTTGAGTCCTTGCGCGAGGAGTGCGCCGTCCAGGGCCCGCATTTCGCCACGTCGGCTGAAGGCCTCGAGGAGGTAGTTCTCCCGGGGGCCGATGTCGGCTTCAAGCAAGGTTAGCTTGGCGGGTGGCGAGAAGGCGTCTGCCCGGAGGCCGGTGAGTTTCTCGAGGCCAGAGAGGGCCAGCTCCGCAGTGCGGGCGGCGTCAATGCGGAAGGTCCCGACCTCCGACTCGTAGATCTGGAGTCGGAGCATATCTACGTCATCGTATTCGTCGGCATCTTCGTCGCGCAGCTTCTCCAGGTGTCTCCGGGCTCGGCCCAGGTAGTCTTCCCCTTCGCTCAGGAGGTCCCGGAGTTGCAGCGAGAGTTGGA
>CALGBT010000499.1 GCA_937884235.1 uncultured Pseudomonadota bacterium | reverse complement strand
CGATTGGCTCACGACCTATCCGAGCTATCCTATCAACGGCCAACTGGCTGACCTTGATGGCGACGGGGACCTCGACATGTATATGGGGCGAGGTGACACCAATGCGCAGAACCGGGTTTGGTTCATGGAGGACAAGAAGTTCAATGATCTGACTTCGAGCCGATTGCCCTCACTCTCCGTGAACACCCAGGCAGTGCTGGTCAAGGACTTTGACGGCGATGACGACCTCGACCTCTATTCTCTCAACTGGGGGCAGGACCGGATGTACCTCCAGGAAGTGGATCACACTTTCTCGGACGTTACGACGAGTACCGTTCCCGAGGCCAGTCTGCAGACTCGGGCCGGGGCCGTGGCTGATTTCGATGGCGATGGACTGCCTGACGTCTTCGCGGTTAACTACGACCAGAAGAATGTGCTGCAGCTTAACCTGGGCCAAGGCTATCTTACTGATGCGAGTGACAATCTGCCCTGGGACGATGACTACAGCTACGACCTGGCGGCGGGGGACTTCGATCAGGATGGTGACATCGACGTTTATGTCTGCGGCGCCGGCTTCGACCGTCTCTACATCAACACCAACGAATAGCAGGATGGAAGCTGGCGGTTATTGGCTGGCGCAGTATTCCTGAACCTCTGCCACGAAAGCAAGGATTGATTCCCGGGACTGCAGTGCGTCACTTTCTATCAACGGCATCCCGGGAAACCTTGTCGACATTGTGCGAACGAAGAGCCCCGACCCATTCCTTTGCGGTGCACCGTCATGCCCTACAACAGATACTGAGGCCACGCCACAACTTGGTGAGCGCGATTTCAGGACAACTCCCCACATCCCCTCTTCGACAAACTTCTCAACTCGGCTGCGGGACCACTCAAGGAGCCGGTCGGTAAGATCGCGGCCAGTTTGCACCGTGCGCAGGCGTGGACCGCAGACATCTTCCAGCAAATGCATCGGCTCGCGAGGAACGCCGAACCCTGCTTCAAACTCGGGGCAGAGGGGCACGAGAGCGAAACGGGTTTCCAGGTCTGCGACGAGGAACTTGTCGAGCTTGTGCCCGCCGTCGTAGCGGACCAGGTGACCGAGGAGACAGGCGCTGATTCCGACACGTAATTTCACAATGCTTTAGCCTCGTCGCAGGGTCGCACCACTTACTCCTGCATACCTCCTGCGACCCAGTCAGCGAAGAGTTGCTGAGTCACTTCTGACAGATAGGGGGGGCCGCTCATGGGCATCCTGGCACCGCTACAGGAAGCGTTCCAGTCCGGGCGAATCTTCAGTGCGATGGCCTCGCCCCGGGTCTTCCCGGCGCAGGCATTGCTTTGCTGCTCTTTGAACGCGCTGGTATCCATCTGCAATCCACCGCTTGTCCCTCCGCCAACGTGGCAAGGTGCGCACTTCTGGAGCACAACCGGCTTGATGTCCGCGGTCCAGGTCGGTACGCCACAATTGGGGATATCATCGTGAGCGCACCCGTCGCCAGCGTCGCAGCTATCGGCGGTGCAGTCATCATTGTCGTCGCAGTCCAAGGGAGTCCCGGCAACACAGCCGTTGGCGGCATCACAGGTTTCAAGGCCGTTGCATTTGTCATTGTCGTCGCAGACCAGGGCCTGACCGGCAACACAGCCGTTGGCGGCATCACAGGTTTCAAGGCCGTTGCATTTGTCATTGTCGTCGCAGACCAGGGCCTGACCGGCAACACATCCGTCAGCGGCATCACAGGTCTCAAGGCCGTTGCACTTGTCATTGTCGTCGCAGACCAGGGCCTGACCGGCCGCACACTCTCCCGCACTACAGGCTTCTGCACCATTGCACGCATTGCCATCGTCGCAGGTATTAGTATCGTCGTCGGTATGGGTGCATCCGTCCACGGGGTCGCAGGCATCATCGGTGCACGGATTCTCGTCACCGCAGAGCAACTCCAGTCCAGCAAGACACTCCCCGTCTCCACACTCTTCGAGACCATTGCAGACGTTTCCGTCATCACAGGAATTGGCATTGTTGTTGGTGTGCAGGCACCCGTCTGCCGGGTCACAGGCATCGTCGGTGCAGGGGTTGAGGTCGTCGCAGTCGAGGGGCTCTCCATCTTTGCAGACTGCCGTATCACAGTACTCTTCTCCGTTGCAGACATCAGCATCGGCGCAGTCGTTGTCGTTGTCTGGCAAGGAAGTACAACCGTTCTCTGGGTCGCAGATGTCGTCGGTACAGGGTAGCTGGTCATCGCACTCGGGTATCGTCTCCTCATCGACCTGGCAGACATGAGGCTCGCTGTCCATATCGCAAATGAGGGTCCCGTTGCAGATGTTGTTGTCTTCGAGGTCGGCACAGTCTTCGTCGGAGGCGCAGACGCACTCTTCCATGTTCAATTCGTCGAGGGGCAACTGGGTGTATACGCAGGCCCCGTCTTCGCAGGCATCTCCGGTACAGGGATTACCGTCGTCGCATAGGCCGCAGCTACCGCCACAGGTATCGTCGCCACACTCAGCATCGGCACATTGGGGAACGCAGACGCAGATTCCCTCCTTGCACTTGGTCCCGGCATCGCAGGTGCCACACAATCCCCCGCAGCCATTACTGCCACAGTCCTTGCCGTCACAATCCGGGTCGCAGGCAACGCACTGATGGTCCTCGCACATGTCCCCCCGGAGCAATTGCCGCAGGAGCCGGTACAACCGTCATATCCGCACTCTTTCCCGTCGCAGTCGGGCACACATACGTCAGCACAGGTTCCGTTCTCGCAGGTCAGGCCGTCATCACAACTCCCGCAACTACCGCCGCAGCCGTCGGCCCCGCAATTCTTGAACTGGCAGTTGGGGATACAGCAGGCACCTTCAACGCAGAGGTCGTTGTTGATGGCCCCGGACTTGTCCAGGCAATTGCCGCAGATGCCCGCACAGCCATCGTCGCCACAATCCTTGCCGGCACAATCGGGTATGCAAGTGTCGGCACACTGGCCATTCAAGCACTCGACGCCTTCGTTGCATTCTCCACACAAGCCGCCGCAGCTGTTGTCGCCGCAATTCTTCCCGGCACATGCCGGCACGCAACAGGTGCCGACGTCAGTGCAGAGAGAATCGTCCTGGCCACCTTCGGGAGTGAAGCACTTGCCGCAGACTCCACCGCAGCCGTTGTCGCCGCAAGTCTTGCCGGCGCAGTCGGGCAGACAGACAAAGTCGGCTGCGACGTCGCCCTGGTTGGTGTCCACCGAGTTGGCGACATCTTCGCTCTTGTCATCGCTGCCGCTGCAGCCCAAGGCAAGCAAGGCGACCATCGCCATAACGAGACCGAAGTGATTTCTAGCGAGTGTTTCCATTTCCATTCCTCCTAGCTTCCCGGGGACTCTCGCCTCCCGAAACCGAACATTATCCATCTATTCGTCGCGATTCTCGCACAAGCTCCAGCAACGGGCAAGGGCTGAAGAACCATTCTGCGGTCCCCAGAACAAGGTAGGCAGGAGGCGGAAGCGATACTCTAGCAGCCGTTGCCAACGGGAGGGAGACGCCGGAGGGTGGTCTGGTGGTGGTAGACCGCGCACATGCACGAGTGACCGAAGGCGTAGCCAAACGGTCCGAGGGTTGCGGCCACTTCGTCTGGCTTCAGCCTGATACTCACGGGCGGCCCGTAGTCCATCTCAGCTTTCTTGAACTCCACAACCACGAGTCTTCCACCGGGCTTCAGGACTCGATTGACTTCTTGCATCACCGCGGTCAATTCGTTGTTGGCAACGAAGCCATGCAACACATTCGACATCAGGACATAGTCCACGCAGTGGCGTTCAAGGGGGATGGAGCGAGTTGCATCCCCACTGACCCAGCGCACATTGTCGATTCCCTGCTCTGCGGCTGCCGTCTCCGATTCAGTCAACCACTCGTGGTCGACGTCAAAGGCATAGACGACTCCGTCGGGCCCGGTCTGCTGCGCGGCGGCGATTGAGAGATGGCCGTCCCCGCATCCCAGGTCGAGCACGGACTCACCAGTAGCAGGGCCCCACTGCTCCATGAAGAAGCTGGCGTTGATCACTTCTCGACTCGACTTCCGTCCGTGCTTATGTCCACCTGAATGTCCGTGCATATATCCCCTCTCCGGTCGCCCCTGAACACTATCTCAGATTCACCCCGCCGCCAAGGATGCTCCTCGCCAGATGGCCCGGAAGCTGGCTCTGGACAAACCAAACGCGTTTTTCTGGACACATTCCCACAGCCAAAGCACCATTGAGCAGGGAGGAAGCGAATGCTGAACTGGCTGCGGGCGCACACTAACACCTGGCGTGCGCTCCTCTTCGTTGCTGTGGTTGTGATCGACATGGCGATATTCTGGCTCATCAGTTACAACATTACCCCGGGTGAAGGGCACAGCCTGCGCACCTTCCTCGACGACCACATCCCGTTTCTACCATGGACGATCTTTCTCTACAGTTCAGTCTACACGGCCGCGGCCTATCCCCTCTTTGCGGTCCGCTGCCCTCGGCTTTTCCGTCGCACGGTCACCGCCTACATACTTATCCTCGTCATCCATCTGGTCTTCTTCGTTGCTTACCCGGTGGCAGGGTGGGACTTTCGCCCAGACGTCACCGGCATGACTGTCGATTCTTTTGCCGCCTGGGGGGTCAGGCTGACTTTCTTTGTCGATCCGCCCACCAATCTCTTTCCCTCCCAGCACGTCTCCATGGCCGTCATCGCCATGCTCGTCGCCTGGCGCGCCCGCGCTGCTGCAGGGCTGGCGCTGCTGCCAATCGTGATTGGCATCTGTGTCTCCATCGCCACGGTCAAGCAACACTACGTTATCGATGGGGTGGCCGGAATTGCCCTGGCGGTGTTAATCTACTGGGTCATCGTCCGGCCCTATGACGACCAGGGGCAGACGCCCTTGGAGATCGGCTTCAGCTGGCGTGGTCCGGCGGGTTACTTTCTGCTGCATCTCGGCTTCTATAGCATCTTCTATCTAGCCTACGTCTCCGGATTCCTCCCCTGGGAGGGAGGGGCGTGAGGGTCATAATCCTCGCCTCGGAGTCCCTTGGAGTGCGCAGCATGGCCGCCCTCATAGAGACCTCCTGGGGCCGGGTCATTATTGACCCCGGCGTGGCGCTGGCACCAAAGCGGGCCGGTTTCAAGCCGCACGCCAGCGAACTTGCCGCGGCCAGCGCCGTCCAGCGACGGCTGCGCAACGAGCTGGGGGGCTGTACCCACGTGGTCATCAGCCACTTCCACGGCGACCACCACCCCATGGTCGAGGCCGTCGACGGCCAACTCGATGCGCGGCATGCGCTGCTGAGCCTCCAGGACAGTGAACTCTTTGCCATTGGCAGAGAGACCCTCTCCCGCAATCAGTCCCATCGCCGCTACTTGTTTCAGCAGTTGCTGGGGCGGCCGCTGCCTCCCGCGGAGGGAACTTCTGCCGCGCACCTGACCTTTTCGTCACCGGTTCCCCATGGATCCCCCGATGCTCACTCAGGCAGCGTCATGATGTGCTGTGTCCGGGACGGCGCCGAGTCCTTTGTCCATGGTTCGGACATTCAGTTCCTTGATGACTGTGCGGTTGAACAGATCCTCGCCTGGCAACCGGACATTGTCTTTGCTTCAGGCCCTCCGGTATACCTGCTGGAGCACCGGCGCGACATCCTCGCTGCGGCCAGGGAACGAATCCTGCGGGTGGCTGCCAGCGTCTCGCAATTGATCCTCGACCACCATCTCATGCGTAGCGCCGCTGGATTCGAGTGGCTCGCAGCGTTGTCGAAGGAGCAGAGCAACATCGTCTCGGCTGCCGAATTCGCTGGAGAGCAGCCGAACTTGCTGGAGGCGCAGCGCAAGAATCTCTGGGGCAAGACGGCGAGAAGGAGATGATCAGCAGTTGGTGCCACCCCCGCCGGGAGTCCGGAGGGTACAGTTGTTAAGGCAAGCATCGGAGTTGCTGTTGTTGCCGTCGTCGCAAGCCTCTTCCGGGGAATCAATCTTGCCATTGCCACAGGACGGGCCGGGGGCACAGCAAAGAGCCTCGCTCTGCTTCTCGTTGCAGCCATAACCCGCCGTGCATTCAGGGCGAGATGACCCATAGTAGCAATTAAGCTGTTCATCCTGGCCCATGTTCCAATTGCCGTGGGGAGCGTCAGGTACCGTGTAGTGACCGGCTCCGCCGCCATTACGACAGTAGATCACGCCCAGCGCGCGATGGGATGTGGTCGAAGTGTGGTTCCATCCGTCGTTGCGATGGTTGAACTCCTGGTAAGAGCAGAGATGCCAGCCGCTCGGGCAGAGGTTCCCCATGTCCTGTTCACAGGTGTTGTAGCCGGGGTCCTTGCAGATCATCATCGTGCCTGAGGGCGCGACCGAGACCTTGGCGCCACCGGCTGAGCAGTTATATGATTCAACCTGGCAGCTGGAACTGCAGCCATCTCCACTGAGGTGATTCCCGTCATCGCACGCTTCGCCTGCCTCGACGATGCCGTTGCCGCAACAATCGGCCACCGTAACGTGCAGGCACCCCTCGGCGAGTTCGCAGCTGTCCGTCGTGCAGACGTCGCTATCGTCGCAGGCGGCATGGTCGGGCAGATGCTGGCAGCCGGCCTCCGGAGCACAGCTGTCGGCGGTACAGCCCTGCCCGTCGTCGCAGTTCACCGCGGCGCCGGCAACACAAGTGCCGCCAGCGCAGAAGTCGCCCGTCGTACACTGGTTGCCATCCTCACATTCGAGGGCATTTGCGACATGCTGGCACCCGTCCAGAGGATGGCAGGAATCGTCAGTGCACGGCTCCACATCGTCGCAATCGTTCAGCGCGCCGGGGACGCATTTGCCGGCCTGGCACTGGTCGCCAACGGTGCAGACGTTGCCGTCACTGCAGAGCACCTGGTTGGACAGGTGCTGGCACCCCGCCAGCGCATCACAGAAATCGTCAGTACAGGGGTTCTGGTCGTCGCAATCCAGCTGTGGTCCAGCCTCGCAGACCCCGCCGGCACAGATGTCGCTGGCCGTGCAGATCGACCCGTCACTGCAAGGGGCACTGTTGTTGGAGTAAGTACAGCCCGCACCTGGCACACAAGCATCGCTGGTGCAAGGGTTGTCATCATCGCACTCCAACAGCGCCGTGGACTTGCACTGGCCATCGCTACACTGGTCGCCAGTTGTGCAGGCGTTGCCATCGTCACACGCCGCCGCGTTGGGGACAAACTGGCAACCAACCGCGCCATCACAGCTGTCATCGGTGCAGAGGTTACCGTCGTTGCACTGCAGTGAGGTGCTCGAGATGCAAGCGCCGAGGTGGCAGTGGTCGTCCACCGTGCAGATATCACCGTCACTGCAGGGAGCCTCGTTGAGCTTGTGCACACAGCCGTCCAGAGGATCGCACCAGTCGCTCGTGCATGGATTGTCGTCGTCGCAGAAGACCCCGCTCCCGGCGGTACAGACACCTGCAGCGCAGATGTCGTTGGCGGTACAGGCATTGGCGTCATCGCATGCACCGTTGTTAGCGGCGTGCGTGCACCCGGTATCGGGGTCGCAGCCATCGTCGGTGCAGGGGTTGGCATCGTCACATCCAAGGGCAACTCCTGCCGCACACGCCCCGTTACTACACGTGTCACCCAGCGTGCACCCGTTGCCATCGTCACAGGACTTGGCGTTGAAAGTATGGGTACATCCGATGCCCGCCTCACAGCCATCGTCCGTGCAGGGGTTGCCGTCGCTGCAGTTGGCCGCCACACCGGCCATACAGGTGCCGGCCAGGCACTTGTCGTTGACGGTGCATGGGTCTCCGTCTTCGCAGAGCAGAGCCTCATGGTCAGCCACGAATCCGCAGGCACCCGTGGCCGGGTCACAGACCCCCTTCTGACAGATGGCATTGATACCCGTGGGGTCGGGACAGGTGACGGGCGTCGCCGGATCCACTACGCACAGATGCGGCAACGAACTGGTATTACAGACCAGCGTTCCATTGCAGAGATCGCCATCTTCCAGAGCGGCGCAGTCGCCGTCGGTGAGGCATTCGCAGTCGACCCCTGTTCCGGTGCAAGCGCCGTCGTTACATTCATCAGCCACCGTACATGGATCGCCATCGTCGCAATCGATGTTGTTGGCCTCGTACTGACAACCACCCGCTTCGCCGCAGAAATCGTCGGTGCAGGGGTTGTTGTCGTCGCAATCCACCGGTTGCCCGACGCAGAGCCCGGCAACGCAATGGTCGGCCACGGTGCACGGATTCCCGTCGGCGCACTCCCCTTCGTTCAGCGCCGCGTTGGCACATCCGTCCCCGCCCAGACAGCTGTCTTTCGTGCAGTCGTTATCGTCCTCGCAGAGGCTAACGAAGTTGCCTTCCAAGAGACTGGGTTCGTCCACGTCTCCGTCGCAGTCGTCATCAATGCCGTTGCAGCTTTCCGGCACGGCCACCGCCGCGTCACAGGGCGAGAGACCGTCGGCGGTGCAGACCCGCTTGCCGGCACAGCTCCCAAACTGGTTTTCCTCACCGCACGGGGTCCATAGCCCCAGCGCCACCGACGTGTCGGTGCAGGGACAGCTCCCGGCCTTGGGCACACACTGCTCCAGGGCCACCCCATCGATGGTTTCCACAGCTTCGCAGGCAAATCCGAGGGGACATTCCCCGTCGTCACAGGCGCCCCCACAGAAGCTTCCCTCCCCGGGAAGCACAATGCAGGCATCGGCAACCCCGGTGGGGGAATGGCAGTCGGCACCGCCCGCACACGGCTTGCACAGATTGGCCACGTTGGAAACGCAAACGTAAACGATATCTGGATCGGTGCCGCCCACCTGCTTGCAGGACCACCCCGCCGGACACTCCTCGGAGCAGGCCTGGGAGCAGACCGACTGACCCATGTGCAGTACACACCACCCCGACTGGCAGTCGCTGTTCTCCGAACAGGGGTCGAGGAAGCATCCCTCCCCTGGGGCGCAGAGCGGCCCGCCGTCGGGCGTGGCCAGTTCCTCGAAACTCAAGTCCAACGAATCCCCGGGGGCCACGCCATCTGCTGATGGAAGCGAATCGGACGTGACATCCTGACGAGGCGCAACTGAGTCGCTGCCAGTCTCTGCATCCGGGCCGGCATCAGCCAGCAGGATGCCGCCGGAATTGCTGCATCCGACTGTGGCAATTAGAGCGATTGGCAGCAGTAGCTTTCGTAGCATCGGTCCCTCCCAAGCGGAACTGCGTCAGTATATCACTCCCCGGCACCTCCCGCCACCCACGTCGTCGCACGCCAGGCTTTCGCCAACCGCACCACCCAGACCAAGTCGTTACCCCGTCACCTCCCCAACGCAGCCCCAACGCTCCCGCGGTCATCCTGCGATTGCTCGGCCTCAGCTCAGGCAACCACCCCAACCCATCCCCGAGCAATGCGCAGGACCTCTAGGCACCAGATGTGATGACGGTCTTTCGCACCACCCAAACCAAGTCGTCACAGGCAGCTTGCACCCCCACCCCAGACTCAGTACCATGGCAACGTCCTACAAACGCAACTGCCACGAGGATCCCATGCTGGCTCGACAACTGCCCCTGCTGACTATCGCGCTGCTGCTGGTGGCGTGCATTGAATCCAACCCGCAGCCCATGCCGGCCGGGAAAGACACTGGTGGCCACCAGGTTGATAGTACTGTGCAGCCGCCAATGGACCTCGTCAGTGCCGAAGACACCGTCTCCCCCCCGGCAGACGCAAGCATGGCAGATGTCATGGCAGATATGGCAGCAGAAGTCATGGCCGACGTTCCAACCGAAGATAGCGAGGTCGAAACGCCCGACCTTACTGACGATGCCGACGTCATGGCCCCGACACCGCCACCCGGTGTCGGTCCTGCCCGCGGCGGCATCAGGATATCGAGTGAACGGTTCCTCTATCCCGAAGGGGATGAGCAGACCATCTCAAGAATACATGCCACCCTCTTCGCCGACCCGATTGACCCCTTCGTCGGCGTCTTCGACCAGGGCTACCCTTTCCTTGACGTCACTGCCACCGACGGCCCCTGCGTGCTCATGACGTCGCCCGCGCCAAACTGCCCCGACTACTGCCTCGACGGCACCATCTGCAAGGGCGATACCTGCGTGCCCTGGGCCAAACCGGCCCCGGCTGGTACGATGACCATCGATGGACTGAAGGTTGGGTCGCTGACCATGACCATGAGTGACTACGACGGCATGTACTATACCGACAACCAGCCCTACGACCTCTTTGACCTGGGCTCCATGGTGACAGTGACCACCACCGGGGCCGATATTCCGGCGTTTTCTGCCGATGTCGCCGGCGTCACGCCGCTGGAAACCGGCTGGGAGAAGGGCTTCGTTCTTGACCTTCAATCCGGCACCGACAAGGTCGTCGAGTGGACCGCCGGTGCCCCAGGGGAATTCGTCCGCCTGGTGGTGAAGTCCAGCAACAGCTGCCACGGCTGCCCGCTCCATGCCCAGCTCGTCTGCGACCTGGCCGACACCGGTTCGCTGACCATCCCGGCCGCTCTCATCGACCAGCTACCTACCATCTATGCCGCGGAGATCTGCGCCGGCCACGACTGCCCCATGTCCTACATCGAGCGGCGCAGTTGTACGTCCATCGACCTGCCCGGCGCACCGGCACACCTGTGCGTCACCAGCCGGACCTCTTTTCTGGCCAGCCACAATTGAGCGGAACAGCCGAACTACAGATCAGGTAACACAGGCAGTGACATACTGGTCGGCAACGTTGTTGTCTTCCAAACATTCGTTGTAGATGCCCGGGCCGGCGCAGTTGAAATCAAAGCCGTCAACGCAGGTGCGCACCGCCTTGGTTTCCCCCGGCCCTCCGGCCCAGCCAGCGGTGCACTGGGTCACCACGCACTGGCCTGGCTCAAGCTGCACCTTCACTGCTGTTGAAGACTCCTGGCACTCGAGGGGGAGCCCGGTGGCCCCATCGAAGAAGAGCACCGACACACCCGGTGGCACCCACAACTCACCCAGGTTGCAGACCTTGGCACGCAGGGTGACCTGGGAACCACAGTTCTCATATTCGGGAGCCAGCATCTCCACCTGTAGATCCGGTGCCAGAAAGGGATCGAAGTCGGGCAGATTCTGACGGTAGTTATTGTAGACCAGCCAGTTGGGCTCTTCGCCCCCCTCCGGCAGCAACCCGAGTTCCGTGATGTTGGTGATGTGATAGGTGTGCTGGTTCCAGATGCGCCGGGTGGGGACCCAGCGGTTCTGCGCATCCCCCCAGATCTGCAGGGGGACGTGGTCATATCCGGCTTTGCCATTCTCGACGATGACTATCTCAGCATTGCCGTCATTGTCGGTATCCGCCACCAGGGGATATTCGAGGCGGGTGTGCGAGAGATTCCCGTTCTCGAAGAGCACTACCCCATCGCTCCCACGGAAGATGCGGAACATCTTCTCGTCATTGTAGATCACCTCTGCCTGGCCATCGCCCTCGAAGTCGAAGACCGACGACCCCGTCACCCGGGACGAGCAATCGAAGTTAGGCACCTGCCAGCGAATGCCCGCACCAGCGCACTGGGGGGAGTCGGCTTTGACTGTGTCGCACTGAGGCAGAGCGGCACAGCACTCCAGGTCGAAAACCACATAGAAATCGGCCCCGGCAACACCCACCTCCGGGAAGTCGTCGCCATCGAAATCGGCCACCGTGGGCGGACCGCCCTCGTTGTACTGGCAATCGTCGCCGGGGAGGGTGATCTCGGCGAGCAGATCACCGGTGTGCTGGAGGATGTAGAGTATCCCCCGCCGGATGATCACCAGTTCGCCATAGTCGTCTTCGTCAAAGTTACCGGTGGCGTTGAAACCGTCGCAGGGATAGCCCTGCGCGTTGCAGCCGCTTCCCCCGGTGCCATAGGCATAGCTCCAGAGAACGTCCCCTGCGGCATTGTACATCGTGTTGCCAGCGAAAACCTCCAGTTGCCCATCGAGGTCCAGGTCAGCAGCACTGCCGATAGGACCAAAGAAGGAGTTTGTGCCCAGACCGGCAGCGCCCTTCCATTTCAGAGAGCCGTCTATTCCCGAAAGAACAACGCGTCCCACCAGGATCTCGGCGTTGCCATCCTTGTCAAGGTCGGCGATGGCAGGCTGCACCGCAGTGAGAATGTCGGTGCCTTTGGGATGGGCGCTTTGCCACTCCTCGGCCAGCCAACCCACCACCACCTCCACCTTGCTTACGTCAAGTTGAACTCCGGATGGTCCAGCGTGCTCGAACCCCACCTGCAATGCTGCCAGATCGGCTGCCTTCCACATCTTGCTGCCCGTGAAAGGATTCCTGGTGAATTCAAAGACAAGCCGTTGCCACCCTTGTGCCGGTAGCATCTTTGACGGTTCCGAAAGTGCCTCTTTGGCACCGGAAACAAGCACTGCCTGGAGTGCCCCCGGATTGCTTTGCACCCGGGCATAGACGATTATCTTGACGGTGGGAACGGCGATGGCCCCGGCGCCGACAAACTTCCAGTCGAGCAGAATTCGAGAACTGGCCACTGTTGCCGTCACCCCCGCGGCATCAAATTCGTCGGGCCCACTCAAGGCGGTCACTTCGTCGGCCGCACCCACCAGAGTCCAATCGGTGGCAACCAGCGCGGTGGCG
>CALGBT010000498.1 GCA_937884235.1 uncultured Pseudomonadota bacterium | reverse complement strand
ACCGGTACCATTCCAGTAGCGCAAATTCAGGGCTATGTCGGCGGCCCTGTTCCCAGGCACGAAAGCTGCGACCAAGTTGGTAGATGGGAGCCAATCCGGCAGCCACCAACTGCTTCATCTGGAGCTCTGGAGAGGTGGCCAGAAAAGCACCGCCCACGCCCACTGGCACGATGTGCTCCTCCGGGGCCACCGTTGTCAGCAGCAGGGGGGTCTCTATTTCGGTGAAACCTGCCTGCTGAAAGAACTCACGCAAAGCCCGCAGCAAAGCCGCGCGCCTGCGAAGATAGGGGATGCGGTGAGAGAGACATTGCAGAAGAGAAGGACTCACGGGCCCTTGACGCGCTCGACGTACTGCGCAGTGCGAGTGTCAATGCGCAGGTAGTTGCCCTCTTGAATGAAGAGGGGAACGTTGACCATGAAGCCGGTTTCAACGGTTACCGGTTTGGTGGCCCCGGATGCCGTGTCACCTTTCACTCCAGGATTGGCTTCCGTTACCTCGAGGATGACGAAATTTGGCAATTCAATGGTAATCACCTGCCCGTCGAGGAGCCGCGCCTTGACGTCGGTCCCTTCCTTGACGAAGTCGAGGGCATTGCCTGCTCCCGACCTTGCGAGAGTCATCTGCTCGTAAGTTTCCATATGCATGAAATGAAGAAAATCGCTATCGGCATAAAGAAACTGAATGTCAGTCTCGTGCACATCGGCTGTTTCAAATCTCTCGCCCGACCGGTAAGTGCGGTCGAAAAGCGCCCCGGTCAGCAGGTTGCGCAACTTGCACTTGTAGAGCGCCTGCCCCTTTCCTGGCTTGACGAACTCCATTTCGGCGATGACATGGGGGATGTCATCGATGATAAGCGCCTGTCCCCGCTTCAGTTGTCCAGCTTCAATTACGGTCATTTCGAGCTCCCGGTTACAATAACAGAACGTCAGATAGTTACAGCGGGGAGCGGATATTTGCAAGCCAAAAGGGGGAGCACACCAGGAGTCAAGCAGCCAGGGTCATTCCTTGTCGGACAGCTTGTCGGCGATCTTGCGAAAGAATCGAGAAACCGTATTTTCCCCGGCCTTGTCCTCTTCCGGTGGCACCGGGGAAGCGGCCGGACGAGGAGTTTCGCGCCGGTGACGGACGGGGCCCGTCTGGTGGGAGGTCGCCGTGGACGGGCCGTTGTTGGAGTGATGGGTCCCACTATACTCTAGGTTCTCGAGGCGGTCCCAGTTCTCCTTGGTCACCTTCATACCAAACAGTTCCACGACCTCATCATCTTCCTTGTAGAACGGTCGGGCGGCCTGGTCCGCCTCCTTGGCCGCCGCGGTTGCCCGCACCTCGGGGGGCGGTTCGGAGGCCGCCCCTCTCTGCAGGGGCCGCGTCGTCAGTCGAGCGGCCTCTTCACTAGGCCGCGTCGAGGTGCCGAAGTCAGCCGGCGCCGCGGCGGGCGACGGCAAACCATTGCGGCGAGCCACGCGCCCCTGGTTCGGCAGATGAAGTTCTTCTGACGCAAACTCGTAGTAGACCATTTCGCCTTCCGCCGCTTCCGCAGCCATAGCCGATCCGGGCAACACCTGAATTTCCAGTGTCTTCTGGAGGAAGTCCATCAACGCCCCGGTCCCCGAAGGGCTGACCAGCTTTTCCCAGCGCAGGGCAAACGCCTGCTGCTTCTCATAGTGTTTCACGACAGATGCGAAAAGTTGCACTATCGAGCGCCTGTTCCCAGGGTCCGAGGAGTGGAGAATCAGCCGACCGCCAACCTCCAGGTGCTGCTCAGACTTCACCAGGCCGATGCCGGCCTTAATGGCCCGCAGCCGCACGTTGAAGTCCTTGCCGCGATGCTTCGCCCGCATGGTCACGTCAAGGGGCGTAGAGTGAGTGTGTTCCGCCAAAATACATGCTCCCTGGACAGTCAGGCAATCTGCGGGGCCAACCGTGAATACCTGTTCGGTCGGTATTGTAGACCAGGAGTTTCATCTCCGCAAGAGGGGTTTCGTCTTTTTTTTCACTAAATCCACTCGCTGCCCGCTATACACCATACTGGAGGGCAACTTGATGCAACCGCGGAATCCGTTGTCAGACCTCGAATAGATCACTATAGTAGCGACCGGAAGCAGGAGAACTGGTCATGGCAGTGGCAACCCAGATTATCATCTTCGCCAGCATCACAGGAGTCCCGGACCTCGCATTCCTGGGGGGGATCGGCTCTACTGAGATCCTGATGATACTGGTGGTCATGCTGCTGCTGTTCGGCCCCAAGCAACTACCTGAGTTGGCCAAAACCATTGGTACCGCTCTGCGCGGCATCCGCAAGGCCACCGACGATATGAAAGAGGAAATTGGCCTCGACGACTTCGTCAATCCTCGGACACGCCGGACGCGCAACCCCCGCCCAGGTCCCAACGTTCCCCCATCCCTTGAGGAGGGAGCCGGACCGCCTGCTGGCACCCGGCAGATCAGTGAGAAGGACATGGAGAAGGCTTTTGCTGCCAGGCCGTCCAGCCCTAACCCGATACCTGAACAGACGGCTGTTCCAGCGACCAGTCCGGAACCGGCGACTGCATCTGCCCCCCTCCCCGACGCTGACGTAGAGTTGCCGAACGCTCAACCCGAAAGTAACCAACCGGAGAAACAACACACCGAGGAGCCAGGGTCGTGAGTGACTCCGAAACCCAGGATCTTGGAAACCAACTCTCCTTCTGGGAACACCTGACGGAATTGCGACAACGCCTCATCTATATTGTGGTCTCGCTCATCGGTGGCTTCATCATCGCCTGGATCCTCAAAGAGGAACTCTTCGCCATCGTCTCTGCTCCGGTGAGAGAGGGGTTGGCCGCCCACGGCATCCATCGGCTCACGGCCATCGAAACCACCGAAGCGATCATGGTCTACTTGAAGCTGGCCATGGCTGCGGCCATTGTCTTCACCATTCCGGTTTCGCTCTGGCAACTCTGGCTCTTCGTCAAGCCAGGGCTTGTGGAAAGCGAAACTCGGCCCATGCGCCGCATCGCCATTCTTGCGGTCTTCATGTTCGTCCTCGGCCTGCTTTTCTGCTACCGGTTCGTATTGCCACTGGTAATCGACTTCCTCACCGCATTCACCCTGGGTGCTGGCGGCGTCGATTTCCAGGTCACTATGAAGAGCACTTACTCCACCACTTTCGTCTTCCTGGTGGGGTTTGGAGTCATCTTTGAGTTGCCGCTGGTAATGGTGCTACTGGCCGCTACGCCTCTGTTTGATTCGGCAAAGTATCTGAAGTGGATTCGCTACTCGGTAGTTATCGCCTTTGTCATCGGCTCCATGTTGACGCCACCGGACGTGCTCTCGCAATTGCTCATGGCCGTGCCCATCACGATTCTCTACATGGTCGGCATCGGCCTGACCTTTCTTTCCGAGCGACGACGAGCGCGGGGACGCACGGAGGCCTCCGGTCCGGACTGGCAACTAGCCGGCTCGGTCCTACTGCTCAGTACGCTCATCGCGGCGATGGTCATGCCGGCCAGCCGGCCCATGGCCAGCTACTTGCCCTACGGAGCCCGGGCAGTGCTGCTCGCCGATGGGGCCGAAGACTCCTTCGCATGTGCTGGTTTGGTGAGTTCTGACTTTGCTGCCCTGGCGGGGGAGCGGGTTTGCGCGGTATACACCGAGGGGACAATGCTCCTGGCTGCACCCAGACCCGAAATCGAAGTCGCAGACCTCTGCCAGGGGGCCACCGCGACTGCCGGCATCTCCTGCAACGTCATCGCCGACATGGTCGCCATGGGGCCGCCTATGCTTGTGGCACGCTACCTGGCCAATCGTGAACAACGGGTCTCTGACTCAGACCCATTGGCGCTGGATGACGACGCTCTCCACTCCCTTTTCGTCAGTCTACAGTCCACTCCCCGCGAGCAGCGCGCCTACCTGCGTGTAACGGAGTACGGTGGCGAGGAGGGTGAGAATCGGGTGCGAATCGCCCTCTCCTTCGGCGACCCCAATGACGCTGAACAGTTTCTGACCGCGCTGGAAACCGGGGTCACTGCCTCGGGACAGTTCTCCCCCTCCCCCCTCTCCGGTCCCTTGGTTGCGGCCCTTGAAGAGCTTGCTGGTGCCGTCGAAGGGTTGGCGTCCCGGCTCCCGCAGGACGAGGCGTCAGAGGTAACTCTGCAGATCTCCCGGGCTCGAGCGCTGATGCGTGGAGAGACGTCCCCGGCGCAGAGCGCGGCAGGAGGGATTCTGGCTTGCCAGACCTCGCCATGCGCCTACGCCTACCTCGCACCTTACCTTCCAGCACCTGCCGAGAGTCAGGCTATCGGTCGAGTCGTAACCCTGGAATTCGCCGACGACGATTTCGACACGAAAGCCCTTCGCCGCCTGCTGCTTGGGGTTGTCAATGAGAGCGGCCTGTAACCGCTAGGGAATCGTTCTTCAGCAAACAGCAAACGGCGCGACTACTGTACTCGGCTTCGATGAGGCGCTCGTCGGCATAGGAACTGTCTAGAGGAGTGAACTCCATTGGTTCGAAGCCGTGGTCCCCGAGGACTTTGTTGTAAAGTTCACCGACCTCTGCGGCACGGCCACTGGCCGAGAGGGGCAATGAACGACAGAGGTAATCTGATTTAGCCACGACGTAACGTTTCAACTCGTCACTCTGCTTCAGCTTGGCCGCCAGCGAATCAAGGTCGGCCTCCAGCAGGGGGGAACCTTTGAAAGGTTTGACCGAAGCTGCGACGGCGAGCCGGTCCATCTCTCGCACCAACGTGTTCTGCCCGCGGATCACTCGGAAGTTCTCTTGCTCTTCGCCAGTCACTCCCAGCTGATTGAGTTGTCGCTCTTCGAGGAGCGAGAGCCGCTGACCGCGCCAGCCGCCCATTAAGCGCGCATTGATCATCTTCTCGACAAGTGCGGTGGCGTTGGGATTGCACCAACTCCCCAGTTGCAGGCCTTCACGGTGCGGCAGGTCCGCCAGGGGCGGTGCCATCTCCTCTTCGACCCGCTCGGGGACTTCGGCCAGAGCCCTCTTCTTGACTTCGGGAGCGGCCTTTGTCGCCGCCACTTCCTCGCTTTTCTTGCCAACCTTCCCGCCGGCCTTGTTTCCGGTGAGCAGCACCCAGGCACCACCCACGGCCAACACCAGCAGAACGACAGTCACCCAGAGCCACCACTTACGGCCCTTCTTTGGCGGCCCCTGGACTTCGGTGATCCCAGGTTGTGACTCCCAGGCCTGAGTGCCCGCCGAGCTGTCCGGCGCGGTTTCGTCGAACTCAGTAACCGGCCGCTCCGAACCCGCTTGCGCCTCGATCTGGGTGAGCATGCGAGATGAAGTAATGGGCGTGGTAATGTCGATGCCCTTCGCCCGCAAATCCACCAGCGGAACCTGGTCCACGGGAATTGCTTCAGAACCAACTTCCTCACCGGCGGCAGCGAGGGCATCACGCAGTTCCTTGACCGAGCCGAAGCGGTCCTCACGGTTCTTCTCAAGACAACGCAGGATGACCGCCTCAAGAATCTGCGGAAACCCTTCATCGACGACATGCGGAGGCACCGGTGCCTTAGTCAGGATCCCCTTCATAATCTCCGCAACATTCTCGCCGGCGAAGGGGAGGGCACCGACCGTCGCCTCGTAGAGCATCACGCCAATGGCGAACTGGTCCGCCCGGGCATCGACCTTGCTGGAATCTTCGAACTGCTCAGGTGCCATGTATTGGGGAGTGCCCAGCATCGCTCCCGCTGCCGTCACCTGCGATTCCAACGCCTGGCGCTGCAGCTTGGCGATGCCGAAATCCATCAGCTTCGGCACGACCACGGCCTCCTGGCAATGGAGGAAGACGTTGGACGGCTTAAGGTCACGATGTACCACACCCTGGTCGTGGGCGTGTGACAATGCGTCCAGCAGCGGTAGAAAGAGACCAAGGAGCCGGGGCCGGGGCAGCGGCCGGCCGATTTTGTGGTAGTAAGTATCCAACGCGCAACCGGCCAGCAACTCCATGACCATCGCTGACGCATCAGGCAACTCCAGAATGTCCTGCACCTGGAGGATATTCGGGTGCCGCAGATTGGCCTGGATCTTGGCCTCGTCGACAAAGCGAATGCGCAGCTTCTCGTCGGCTTGATAGTGCGGGTGCAAGACCTTGAGGCCTACAGCATTCTCGAGACGACTATGCCTGGCAACATAGACAGTGGCCATACCACCGGCAGCCAGCTTTCCAAGAATAATGTATGGTCCCAGTTGCTCGTGCATGGCAACCCCTATGACAGGTAACCAGTGACTTATACCACGTCCCGAGCGTCCTCACCAGTCCCGCTAGCACCTCTCCCAGACGGAGCCCCCGGTCATCCCGTTTGAGACCTTGCTTCAGCAGATGGTCGACGTTACAATGGCCGGCGTGGAGGGTGGTATGGCCTGGCAGTCATTTGTCTATCAATACGGAGTCATGGCCGTTGTCTTCTGCTTCGGGCTGGTCTTGTGCTGGCGCCAGGGAGACATTGGTATCTCGTCGTCCCGGCGGCGGCGAAACCTGCTGCTCCTGGTAGGGGGATTCGTCTTCTTCATGACCCTCCAAGGGATCTTCCAGTTTGCCGGGCCGCCAACGCCAGCGCAGGCCCGGGGAACCATCCAGGACCGCTTCTTCGTGCGCTACTTCACACCCCTGGGCGAGGCCGTTGAGAAAGATGCCGGATGGAAGATGCCCATGGCCGTTGAAGGTGCCTGGTTCTATGGCACCAGCGCGGCCCGGCAGTCTGTCTATCGCCTGGAGCAAGAGATTGATTCCGGGCCACCGGGAGATCGCTTCCAGAAGATCTGCCCGGTCTTCGGCGTACCGCTCACGGACTGGCACCCGGAGGAATTGGCAGCCTTTGAAGAGAGGGGTTTCCGGTTCGCACCGGTGACGAGAACAGATTGCGGGCCCGCCTGTCAGAGCTACGAGCCCGATCATCTTGAAACATGCATTACGGCTTGCATCGGCGAGTGTGCGGGCCACCGCCTCCTGGTCTTCAGGGGCCGGGTCGAATAGCCCCCCCCCACTCCCGGCCCTGGCCCCCGCCTTTCCTTGGGATGTCACCGCACCTGTTCTGACAGTTTTCTTTTTTGCCTTTGGCAAAGTAGCGCTAGCATTGGGTTCGTGGTATTGTGTGCGGTGCTTTCCGAGTAGATTCGGGAAAGCCCCAGGGACAACAAGGAGGGTGCCCAATGGTAACCCATAGACGAATCCTGTCACTCCTCGCGACCTCGCTCGTGATTATGCTGGCCTCACCGCCAGCCCAGGGAGAAGAGATTCTTGACCCAGCCGCACAGCTCGCAAATGCTGAGAAACTGGCCACTGAGGGTCGTGTTGCCGAAGCCATGGCCATCTGGGAAACGGTGTTGCCTGCCGTGGGAACCGCCCAGGCAGCCAAGCTCTATGCCCGTCTGGGACTCGGCTACCGCAAGTTCGGCAAGCTGCCGGAAGCCTGGCATCACTTGAACTTGCACACGCAGTCCACCGGCAGCCCGGACCCCGCAGCCGTCGAGTCACTCGCACAACTCAACAAAGCCCTGCCCAAGAACTGGGAGCAGGTCGAAATCACCACCAATCCACCAGGTGCCAACGTCTACTTTGGGGATAGTGCCGCAGGAACCATGTACGAGACGCCCCTTATGTGGTGGTTCAAGCCGGGCACCCATGCCCTCCATTTGGTCAAAGCGACTTTCGAGCCGCTGACCGTCACCCTCAAAGTGGAACAGCCAGGAGGCACACGGGTCGCTTCCTTCGAACTCACCGAAGATCAGCGCGACGGCATCCTGCAAGTCAAGGGACCCGAGGGCGGAGCACAGGTATTCATCGACGGGTTCCTTGAAGGCACCATTCCCTTTCACCGCAAGCTCAAGTCCGGCACCTATGAACTGATGGTGGGGCGACCGGGACTCCCAGTATGGAAGAAGCAAGTGGTCGTCGCCCCTGGGGGCACTACCGTCGAACGGCCCCGCCTCAAGGCGGAGACGGACAAGTCTTTGCTGCCGTCGGTCACAGCTACCGAGGCCGTGGAGCGACTGCCCGAGAAGAGCATCACCCAAACCCAGAAGCATTCACGCAAAGCTCCGGCCTGGTGGAAGTGGGCCATTGCCGGTTCCGGTATAGCCATGGTCGGCATAGGGGGGGCGCTCAACTCCGCGGCAATCAGTCGCAATGATGAGTTGCAGCAACAGTACCCGGACGGCACTTACTGGAACCGAGCACCGGCTGAAAATCCCAGGAAATACCAGGATGGATACAACGGTGAGGTCGTCCCCATGGCCACCACCGCCTACATCCTGTACGGCGTGGGCGCTGCGGCCGCAGTAACCGGGACCATTCTCCTCTTCATTCCCGAGGGCGAGTCCGGCGGGGGAGCCACTGTGGCCCCCATTGTCGCCCCCGACACCGCAGGCATTTCATTCTCACTGGGATTTTAGGAGGCAGTCATGGCAACAACACGAAGATGGGCATGGCTGCTCCTGGCACTTCTCATAGTCACCAGCTGCGTCGAAGAAATGAAGTACAAATACGCCCTTAAAGCCGACGCCGAGAGTCATACAACTGATGGTGGCGAGGACCTCGCTACCCCCGACGTCCAGCTGGACGCCGGGGAAGAGTTGGACCTTACTACCCAGGACATTTGCGTTCCACAGTGTGCCGACAAGGCTTGTGGTGATAACGGTTGCGGCAGCGTCTGCGGAAATTGCGGTGCCAACGAGGTCTGTTCCAAGGACGGCAAGTGCAAATGCCCTTCCGGTGTGGGATGCATGGGGGCCTGCTGCCAGGAGAACCACGTTTGTGGGGCCGACGGAGCCTGCTGCATGCCGGATTGCGGCGAAGCCTTTTGCGGACTCGACGGCTGCGGCACCCGCCAATGCGGCACCAACGGCTGCGGCGTCTCCTGCGGAAAATGCGGGGCCAACGAGTACTGCGACGAGACGGCGTTCACCTGTGAATGCCAGTTCGACAGCTGCGGTGACCTCTGCTGCGTCGAAGGAGCAATCTGCATCAGTGGCAAAACCTGCTGCACCCCCAACTGCGACGGCAAAACCTGCGGCAGCAACGGTTGTGGCGGTAGCTGCGGCTCATGCGACGATGACGGCAACCCCTGCACCGACGAGGCCTGCCTGGAGGGCAACTGCCAGACCACTAACAACGTCAAAACCTGCGATGATGGCGACCCCTGCACGACCCTCGACAAGTGCGGCGACGGGGAGTGCATCGGCACCACGAAATGTGCCGACGAGAACCCCTGCACTGCAGACCTTTGCGACGCCGGTATCTGCACCTTCGATGGTGAGATCATGAATGGCATCGGCTGTGACGACGGCAACCCTTGCACCGACGACTCAGTTTGCTCCAATGGCCTGTGTATCGGACAGTTGGTGCCCCCCGAAGATGGCGTTATCGACGAATGTGCCTGTTTTGCTACCGCCGACTGCGCTCCGCTAGAGGACGACAACCTTTGCAATGGAACCCTCGTCTGCGTCAAGGAATTGCCCAGCAGCGAACAGGGGCTGTGCGCCATCGACCCCGATACCCTGCTCAATCAGCCCGGCGACTGTGACGACAATGACCTCTGCACCGACGACTGGTGCGACCCTATTGAGGGTTGCGCCCACAAGGCGAAATGCGTTGACGAAGTCGATTGCACCACCGATTCCTGCGACCCGGACACCGGGGAATGCACCAATGCCCCTGACAACACGGTCTGCGATGACCTGGTCGATTGCACCACCGATTCCTGCGACCCGCTGACCGGTTGCGGTAACGTCGCCTTCGACGATTTTTGCAACGATGGAATCGAATGCACCACGGACTCCTGCGACCCTGTCGATGGCTGCCTCTTCACTGCCGACGACGGTTTCTGCGATGACCAGCTTGACTGCACCAGTGATATTTGCGATGTCAATGCCGGCTGCACCTATACCGGTCACGACGAACTGTGCGACGACCAGGTAGGCTGCACTGTGGACGTTTGCGAACTCTACGTCGGCTGTAAGAACACCGAAGACAACGGCCTGTGCAGCGACGAAGTTTCCTGCACCGTGGATGCCTGTAGCGCCGAGACCGACTGCAGCAATGTGGCCGACGATTCCCTCTGCAATGACGGCTTTGACTGCACGGCCGATTCCTGTGACGCAGAGAATGATTGTCTACATGTGCCCGACGACAACCTCTGCGCCGACCTGATTGACTGTACGGCAGAGTCGTGCTCGGTAGACGACGGCTGCGTCGTGGTGCCGGACAACGGGCTTTGCGACGACCTCATCGACTGTACGATTGACTCCTGCGATACCGCAGCCGGCTGTCTCTTCACAACGTCAGATATCCTCTGCGACGATGCCAACGCCTGCACCACGGATACCTGCAGCGCCGAGACCGGGTGTGCCAATGACGCGGTTGTCTGTGACGACCTCATCGACTGCACTGAGGATACCTGCGATCTGGGTGACGGTAGCTGCCTCTTCGCCGCAATCCCGAACTTCTGTGACGATGAGAACGACTGCACCACCGACTCCTGCGACCTGGCAGATGGCTGCCTGAGTAACGTGGTCGCCAACGACACGCCGTGCGGAGCACCCGGCCAGACCTGCCAGGAAGGGCAGTGTATCTGAGCCATCACCGGTCCCTTCACCGACCAGTTGCATCGGCCACGTCAAACCAGTAGAATCGTCCACATGAACAGACCCAGGGGGTAGTGATGAAGGCACCGGAACTCAGTCCACGGCAAGCTCGTGAGCGGGTAGAAGAGAAAGGCTGGAAGCCGCGCAACGCGGTGTGGGAATTGACGCTGGCGTGTAATCTCCGCTGCCAGCACTGCGGTTCCAGCGCAGGCAAGGCCCGCCCCGACGAGTTGAGCCTCGACGAATGCCTCACCGTCGCTGACCACCTCGGTGAAATGGGGGCCGAGCTGGTCACCCTATCGGGCGGTGAGCCGACCCTCAAGCCGGGCTGGGACAAGATCGCCAGGCGCCTCAGCGATCACGGAATCCTCACCAACATGGTCACCAACGGCTACTATCGCGGGCGAACCAACGTGGCCGACATTGCGCAGAAAGCGCAGGATGCAGGCATGTGTAACGTCGGCATCAGCATCGATGGACCAGAAGCCGTCCACGAGACCATTCGTGGGGCCGGCACTTATGCTGCAACCATGGAATCCATCGGCACCTTTGCCCGGGCGGGCATGCGCGTCGGCGTACTCACTACTGTGAACCGCCTTAATTTCGCCCAACTCGAGTTGATTCGTCGCACCGCCATTGATGCCGGAGCAACTCTCTGGCGTCTCCAAATCGCCAAACCCATGGGCGAGATGAAAAGCCACGACGATTGGGTCATCACCCCGGCCCAGTTCCTCGAATTGGTACCCCGCCTGGCGCGCTTGAAAAGGGCCGGCGGCATTCACCTGGCCGTGGGCGACTCCATCGGCTACTACGGCCCCCACGACAACGTGCTGCGAGGCCGCGGCTGGCGCGGCCGAGCCGAATGCTGGCAGGGCTGCCAGGCCGGCATGCACGCCATCGGCATTGAAGCGGACGGCAGCATCAAGGGTTGCCTCTCGCTGCAGGCAAAATGGGATGGCAAAGATCCCTTCGTGGAGGGCAACCTCCGGAAGACATCCCTCACCGAGCTGTGGTACCAGCCCGGCGTCTTCGGCTACAACCGCGACTTCGACCAGGATTCCCTCACCGGCTTCTGCGGCAGCTGCCGCCAGGCAAAGATGTGTCGAGGCGGGGCCCGTTGCGTCTCATCTTCGTTCCTCGGCCACTTGAACGAAGACCCCTACTGCTTCTATCGCCTGGAATCACTGCTCAACGGCAACCAGGATAGCAGCTGGGCCAAAACCGCGGCCGCCGCAGCCGCCGCGCTGGTGATCGGTGCGGGCATCTCCGGGTGCCCCACCAGCGAACCCGACTACGGCGTAACCCCGGACACCAAGGCCGACGTGAAGACCGAGGACACCGTCGAACCTGACAACTGCTGCGCCCCGGAATACGGCGTCTTCCCCGACATGCTCACCGAGCCCGATGTGCAAATGGAATACGGTATCCCGCCCGAGGATCTCGTCGTGGAGCCTGATGTCCAAATGGACTACGGTATTCCGCCCCAGGATGTTGTCACGGAACCAGACGTACAAATGGAATATGGCATGCCCCCCGAGGACGTGGTCGTAGAACCGGACGTGCAAATGGACTACGGCATCCCCCCCCAGGACGTAGTCGAGCACGATGCCATCAACTGCGAAGAGGTCTGCTGCGCCTGTGAGTACGGCGTGATCCCTGAGGAAGTCTACAAGGAGTGCTGCGAGCCAGACCCCTGCGCCGATGCCTGCTGCGACTGTGACTACGGCGAACCGCCCCCCGACGAGTGCTGCAACTAGACTCCCGTTTGCCTCTGCCCTACCTCCGCGCACGGGAGCGCAGCGACCTGCGAACGGGCGCAAAGCGCCCTGCGAACGGGAGCACCAGCGACCTGCGAACGGGCGCAAAGCGCCCTGCGAACGGGAGCGCAGCGACCTGCGAACGGGCGCAAAGCGCCCTGCGAACGGGAGCGCAGCGACCTGC
>CALGBT010000497.1 GCA_937884235.1 uncultured Pseudomonadota bacterium | reverse complement strand
CTTCACCGACAACGATGCAGAGTGCGACGATAACAACAAACGCACGATGGGGGACAAATGCGTTGCCGGTGACTGTGACTATTCCGGCCTGACCAATTGCGACGACAACAACGAATGCACAACAGACATCTGCGATCCGAAACTCGGCTGCATCCATCTGCATAATACCGCAACCTGTGAGGATGGTAATGTCTGCACCGTTCTCGACACCTGCGATCAGGGTCTTTGCATCGGCGGGGAAACCATTGCCTGCGACGATGACAACCTCTGCACCGACGACAATTGCGACGCCGATGCCGGGTGCCTCTTCGTGCCTAACGAAGTGGCCTGCACCGACAGCGACGTTTGCACCGTAGATGATAAGTGCGGGGGCGGAATCTGTCTCTCCGGCGCAGCCCTGGACTGCGAGGACCAGAACGCCTGCACCGACGAAAGCTGCCACCCCATGGACGGCTGCATGCACACTGCCAACGACTTGAACTGCGACGACAACAATGCCTGCACCGAAGACTCGTGCGACCAGGATACCGGCTGCGTCTTTACGCCCATCGATGCCAACTGCAACGACGACAATGCCTGCACCGAGGACTCCTGCGACCAAGATACCGGCTGCGTGAACACGGCCATTGATGATAGTTGCGACGATGAAGTCGACTGCACCGTCGACACCTGCGATGCTGACAAAGGCTGCGCCTACACGCCCAATCACGCGGCCTGCGACGACGACGTGGCCTGCACCGTGGACCTCTGTGACGCTCAGCTAGGCTGCGTGCACCTCGCCACCGACAACCTGTGCAGCGACGACAACGGATGCACCGACGACACCTGCAATGCCAACACCGGCTGTCTCTTCACCAACAACAGCGCAGCTTGCGACGACGGCAGCGACTGTACCACCAACGACGTCTGCTCCGGCGGCAGCTGCTCCGGCACCGACCCGAAAGTCAAGGTCTACGATTCCAACCTCGGGGTAGTCACCATGCTCTCCTGCGGTGGCGGACACGATGGCTTCAACTTCGTCTGCAATTACCTGGGGTACGGCGCGGCTACCGGGGTCCACCCCAGTGGCGACTATCAAGGTGGAGGGTACTGCTGGGCAGTGGGCGAAGCTGATGGTCACATCAACCAGAAATACTCTGGCTGTGGCGGCGGCTGCACTCACTACTCTTACATCGAATGCTACAAGTGCAAATAGCCCGACCGGAAGCCGCTAGTCGTGAACGGCATCGAACGACACCCCCGCAGTTTTCGTCGAGACTGATAAATCTACTGGACAAATGCTATTTGTATCAGTAAATTTGCCCCGAACGAAACGCAAGTTACATTATAGCGCACGACGGACAGATACAATGAGCGCGGTGTAACGGGAGGACGATGATGTCAGGTGAGAACTTCAAGCCATACCTTGAGACCTTTGAAAAAGACTGGAAATGCTTCACGGTGGAAAGCGAGCAGCGGGAAACGGTACGTCGTGCGCCGACGATTCACCTCGATGGTGAGATTATCGATGCCGATGCCGAGAAGCTCCGTATTCTGCTTGATGAACATATGGCAATGACCACCGCCAAAATGGTCACGGACTGAGGACGGGGCTCTCCAGCACCCGTTCACCAGACTCGAAGTCCAGTCGCAGTCTAGTCGTTTCGCCAAAGACCACCATCTCAGAGCTACCTGACTCTTGGACGCAGTGCTCGTTGTCCCAGCGCCTGAAGGGGCCCAGGTCAACCTCATTTCCGGCCACCACGAAGGGGCCTTCCCAGGCCACCCTCACCATTCCACGAGACGGAGAGTCGTAAGCCACTTCTTCGTCGAAAGTGAGCGCCGCACCGCTCACTGCGGCGACAAAAGCCTCGAAATCCTCCCACTCATCCTCGCTTCCCAGCTCTATTACCCAGACATTCTCAGTGAAGTCAGACCGCAACTCATAGTCGTTCTCTTCCGAGAAGTAGACCGGGTGCTGCGAACCCAACGCGAGATAGGCCTCTCCCTTGCGACCAAACACCCAGTTGTCCGCCTCCAGCACCTCGTCAAAGCCGGCCTTGGGGAAGAAGGCGTGCAGATAGTCGGCAGTTAGGTAGTCATCAAGCAGGGGGACTGAGTCCTTGCGATACTGGATCACGCCGACATTGCGATACATGGTAACCCGGGGCAGCCAACCACCAATCCACTGATCGCCAAACTCCAGACCCGCCTCAAGGTCGTCCATTTTGCCGGGGAATGAGGTGAGTACGTAAGCTTCATTGTCCAGGGTTGCCTGCCACATCTGGGTCTGCGCCGCCCAGTAGCCGGCCTTGGTATCCTGTGCCCCGGAGAGTTGATAGTGGGGAGTCCGATAGGTGTAGGTGCTCACCGTTTCCAAGGCAATTCCACGCGCCACGACTTCCATCTCCGTGGCCAGCTGTTCTAGCTCCGGAGTTCCAGCCATCTGTTTGATCATGCTGTCGAAGGGCTCGGGGATATCACCAAAGAGAAAGCCGTTCCAGAGACCATATTCATCCAGCATGCCCACCGTCCCATTTACCACCTCCGGCGCCACCAGCGCCGATAGGCCGGCCCAGAACACGACGTCCAACATCCCTTCGTAGCTCAGACCCCACTGCGGGCCGTCTTCGATGCTGATGCTATCCCGCTGGCGATGCTCGTGGTGACCCGATGTCTGCACGGCCAACTCCTCCAACAGAGGGGGAGGGACATACCCGCTCGTGGCCATGAAGGTCCCAGAGAAGTTCTCGGCCGACCCCATCTCCCCGAGCCCCAGACAGATCCAGGCCATTTCGCTGGTTGAATCCTGCAGGCCACCGAGAAACTTGTTCGAATAGGTCCGACCGTGAGTGG
>CALGBT010000496.1 GCA_937884235.1 uncultured Pseudomonadota bacterium | reverse complement strand
TCGCGATGGTTGGGGAGATGTCACCAGTTGGGATTGCACCTGCGCTCCCGAGGACCCGTACGATGCGGCGACTTCTGGCGACTGCGATGACTTTGAAGCTGGGGTCTACCCGGGTGCTGCAGAGTTGTGCAACTACATGGACGATGACTGCGATGGTTCTGAGGATGAAGGCTTCTCCTTCGTCGCCCTTGATGGAACTTCCTTTGACCCCGCGGTACTCGGAACGCCGTGCGGGGCCGGCGTCTGCAATGGCGGCGAGATCGAGTGCCGAGATGACGAGACAGGAGTGCAATGCAGCACAGATACCGATGTCACTGCCGAAGCCTGCAACGACCTGGATGATGACTGTGACGGCGACACCGACGAGGGTCTCGACGGAGACAGTTGCCAAATCACAAACGAGTATGGCGTTTGTCTGGGAACCTCGATATGTACGTCTGGCGAAATGCTCTGTCAGGGCATGGAAGCGGCCCCGGAAATCTGCAACGGGATAGATGATAACTGCGACGGTGCGACAGACGAAGGTTTCGTCGACACCGACGGGGATGGGCAGAAGGACTGTCTGGATTCCGATGATGATGGGGACGGGTGGGATGATCCTCTCGACAACTGCCCACTCCTGGCCAACCCGACTCAGACCGATAACGATGCGGATGAACTGGGGGATGCTTGTGACCCGGACGATGACAACGACGGTGACCCGGACAGTACGGACTGCATGCCTTTTGATGCGCTGGTGAACCACGGGGCAACCGAAATCTGCGATTCGAAAGACAACGACTGCGACGGCACCATGGACGAGGGGTCCTTGTGCGAGGACTCGAACCCGTGCACCACCGACGTATGCACTGTTTCGGGTTGCCAGTTCGTCAATAACTCCAATACCTGTTCGGACAACAATGCCTGCACCACCAACGACCAATGCAACAACGGTACCTGCGTGGGCGGAGGGATCTTGGCCTGCGATGATGGCAATGAGTGCACGCAGGACAGTTGTGTTGCTGGGGTAGGGTGCCAGTATGTGGCAACACCCTTGAATGGCGTTGAGTGTGACGACGGAGATCCTCTTACCGAAGGGGATTCCTGTCTGGAAGGGATCTGCTCCGGCCGGGGACTGGATGGCCAACCGTGCGAGGGTGGTGGAGACTGCAGCTCGGACATCTGCTCGGACGGAGTCTGTTGCGACAGCGCTTGCACAGGCAACTGTGTTGCCTGCGACAACTCAGGCAGCGTCGGAACCTGTTCCTTCATTGTAGCCGGCTCAGACCCGGATGACGATTGCCTGACGTGCACGGTTTGTAATGGAGCGGGGTCTTGTTCCATCGTTGGTAGCGGACTCGACCCGCTGGGCGACTGTGACGATGGCAATGACTGCACGACAGATGCCTGTGATGGACAGGGAGCCTGCAATAACGCTCCGCTCTCCCAGACCCCGTGCGAGGATGGAAACCTCTGCACAGAGAACGACTACTGCGCCGTTGGGACCTGTATTTCAGGGGACCAGAAGGCCTGCGACGACTACAACGGCTGCACCGATGACTCCTGCAACCCGGGCACCGGCGCGTGTCTGTTTGTGCCCAATAGCATGGCCTGCGACGACTACAATATCTGCACCGAATTCGACGTGTGCATGAATGGCTTGTGTTCCGGCAGTGCCGTGGATTGTAACGACGGGGAGTTCTGCACCCAGGACTTCTGCGATGGTGAACTCGGTTGCACGAATGTGTCGGCCAACGAGGGTCTTGCTTGCGACGATGGCTCCGTTTGTACCATCGCAACGACCTGTCAGCAGGGCTGGTGTGGCGGTGAAGCAATCGATTGCAACGACTTTGTGGGTTGCACATACGACGATTGTGATGACGTCACCGGATGCATTCATATCCCACAGGCCTTCCTGTGCGGTGACCAGAATCCCTGTACAGTGGACACTTGTGACCCCTTGACTGCTTGTGAGTACAGCCCAGTCACGGGTTGCGGGGACCCCTGTATTGATGACGGGTCTTGTTCTGGGGACGCTCATTGCAATGAGACGAGCGGGCAGTGCGAGGCCGATCTTTCCCAAGGCTTCTACTGTGGCGAAAACTCTGACTGCTCAACAGGATACTGCGTCGACGGCTATTGCTGCGACACCCCTTGTGACGGGGAATGTGGCTATTGCGACGATGTCTATTTCCCGGGAACTTGCCAGGAGGGCTGCAAGATAACAGGCTAACAATCGCGTCCCAGCCCTAGAAAGCGACCGCTTCCAACACCCGATCCAATTCGTCGCCGGCGTTGAATTCGTGGTTGTAGACCGGAAAACGTGGCCGCATCACTCGCTGTGCGGGTCATCTCCCAAGCGAAGCAGCCGGGCGTTGATGGCCACGACCACGGTGGAGACCGCCATGAGGGCAGCACCGACAATTCCCTGAGCAATGGGATGCTCGGACTGGCTTTCCAGAGACGCTGCCAGCATGAGAAGTTCGTCTTCTCTTTGTCCCTCGCTGGCTACAATGTCGGTTACCCCGAATCGCCCTTCTGTGAGCGTACCGGTCTTGTCGAACAAAATGGCATCTACGTTTCGAGCTCGCTCGAAAGCGCTG
>CALGBT010000495.1 GCA_937884235.1 uncultured Pseudomonadota bacterium | reverse complement strand
CCAGCAGCACCCCGATGGCGAGGTAGTCTTTGTATTGCAGGTCACGGTCTCGGAAGACTCTTGTCGCAAAACCTCGCAGTGCCATGGAGCCCAGCAGCGCCAACAACGACAGACCGAGCATCAGCAACAAGGTTGGTACCGGAACTCCCATGAAATCGCCCAGCAGGCTGCTGCTCAAGGTCTTGCCCGAAAATCGGCCGATGCAGTCCGCCTGCCATTCCGTGACGGTCTCGCCAAGGGCAACAATACTCTGCCCCTGCGAGAACTCCATGGCCACGGTCTTGGGTAGTTTGGAGAGCTTCTCCTCAAAAGCCGCTTGCGACCGCTTCTCATCCTTGGACAAATTGGGTTTGACGCTGGTAACCACGAACTGCTTGACGAAGGCTTCTATGTCATTCTGGCCCTTGATGCGCGGAAAATTCTCAGAAATGACACGCTGCACCAGTCGCTCACGCACTTCATCGAGAGCTTCAACGTAGGAGAGCACGCGCTGCGTTTCGTCGAGCATCGACCCCGAATCGCCAATGAAAATGCCCTGGCCCCGATCCCGCTGGAAACCCAGGCCGAGGGTCTCGACAATGTACCAGCGCCTGACTTCGTCCAGAGAAAGGCTGGCCGCGCTGAAGGTATCCCTCAGGCCCCCCTCAGACCGCCGGAAGGTCCGCAACAAAGAAACTTGCAGGATGCGAGGCAGCCCCGGCGCAATGGTGCTGATTAAGGCCATTGCGTGTTCCTCAGTCTGCTGCAGTTTGTCAGCAAGCTTCGCATCCACCTGTGCAGCTGCGGCCGCATCAATCGCCGGAGCCTTGGGCGCTTCGCCGCCTTGATAGTAGGGACTTTCCTTGATGGGTTGCTCCGACCCCGGGACCTGCGTCTGGGAGGCATCGTACTGCCGCTTCAACTGTACCATCGCCGCGATGGCCACCGAGAGCTTCCGCTCAATAGTGCGCAACTGCCCGTCTCTTGACTCAAAATGTCCGTTGTCAAGACCGTAGACCGGCGAGAGTTCGCTGCGAGCCTTCTCCCTCAGTGCGGGAAACTGCGGATTGGGCTTCTCACACGAAATGGAGCGGGGAGCCACATAGTAGATGGTCGCCTCAACTCCAACCTCGGGGACTCCGACCCCCTTGAAACCAACGAAGGTCAGGCGCACCACAAGGAGCACAAATAGCAACCAGGAACCATACCTGATCAGTGGATTCTGCAGACTGAGGACGAAGAACCGTCGCCAGCCACGGCCGCCCTCGGCGGCGCTGTGTGCAAGCTCGCTCATGCGGCGTAGTCTAGCAGAGCCCGCGGCCCCGGTCAACGCGGCTTGATTCGTCTCTCAAAGTACGCTAGAACTTGATTGAGACCATACTCGGAGGCATCAATTCATGGACCGATTCGTAGCGCTCCTCATCGTCTTTTCAGGATTCATGTTTGCCTGCGGGTCAGGGCTCGAAGAAGCCCCCGATGATCTCACTGTAGAGTTCCCCCACACGGTGACCCTGGGCCCGGAGCAAGGACTGGTTGCCAGCACCGGAGAGGTCCTGGGCCACGCAGACTTCATCAACGGGGACCTTGTCACCTACACCAACCAAACCATCAAACTGCAAACCGGTTGTGCGGAGAGTCAGGCCCACTGCCGCCCGCTCCACGTCTGCCGACTAACCCCGCAGAGCAAACCCGCCATTTTCGACTCCCACTCTCAGGTCTGCTCCAACTTCGCCAACGAAGAGGACCCGTCGACAGTGCCCAACGCCGAGACCGGAATGGGCTTCACCACTCAGCTCAACACTGAAGAGGGCTACGGGCGCTTCTGGGTGAAGGAGGTCAGTGGGATGGGGGACAGCGCCAGGGTCACCCTGGTGTATTCAATCTTCTATCTGCCCGAGTAGTTCAGCGTACCACGCACCATATCCGGCAGTTCCGTTGTCATGGACAACGAGAGGGCTTTCCACCACCAGATCCGGCCCCTCGCTTTTGGCGGCCTCCAGGAGAAAATGGCTGGCCCTTCGGTCGGCCCTGGGATGGACCAACTGCAGGCGGGTAGGGAGCAACTTGTGGGCCGGCAGCGCACCCAGGCATTCCACCAGACGAGCTGCCGGATAGATCAGAGACAACCGCCCCCGGTTGGGCAACAGATAGCGCGTTGCCGATAGCAGGTCAGCCATGGTGCACGTGAACTCGTGGCGAGCACGGGCATCGGCGGCATCGGCATCAACCCGCCCCTCCCCCAGTGGGAAGTAAGGAGGGTTGGCCACCACCATGCGAAAGCTGCCAGCGCCAAGCACATTGCGCAGCGCCCGCAGGTCGTGCGGGCAGATAGAAACTCGTGACTCCAGGCCGTTCTCTGCCACCGTGCGGGTCAGACATTCGATCATGACCGGGTCCAATTCCACAGCCAACCCGCCCGGCAAGCCACCGCGCACCAGCAATGCCGAAATGATACCCGAGCCGGCCCCCAACTCGCAAAATGGAGTATTCGATCCACTGCGCAGAGCAAACCACGCCAGCAACAATGCATCCACCGAGAAGCGGAAGCCAAAGCGGGGCTGGACGCATTGGAACCGCCCGTTGAGAATCGCGGTGGCCTCAAG
>CALGBT010000494.1 GCA_937884235.1 uncultured Pseudomonadota bacterium | reverse complement strand
CGTCCGACCAACGTCAGGTATCTTCTCGTGATTGCGCTGTTGAGTGGCCTGGGCCTAGCCAATCACCATCTGCTGACTGGTCTCACGGGGGCTGTTTGCCTCGGCTACGCACTAACCCATCGGGGCATGCGGGTTCAGCTATTGTCGCGCCGCCTGTTGCCGGCAGTGGGGTTCGGGTTGGCGGGTCTGCTCGCATATGTCTATCTGCCCCTGAGGGCCGGTGCCGGTTGGCGGATGTGGGGTGATGCCGGAACCTGGTCCGGATTCTATGAGATGATCTCGGCCCGAGCCTTCCAGCACAGTGTGACCGAATCGCCGCGTGCCCCCCTGTTGGAGGCGCTGATCACCATCTTCACCAGTTGGGTCGATCTCATGGGATTGCCCCTCATCCTGGGGGCCGCCGCCGGACTTTGTGCCCTGGCCTTGATGCGACGCCGGGAGGCGCTGCTCTTGTTGGCTCTGGCGTTGGCTGGTGCCCTGTCCAAAGCCATTATGTACCTGGACGTCGAGAATCCCGATGACCAGGCCTACTTTCTCATGGGGATGCTCTCCCTCTCTTGTGCCGCAACGGCCCTGGCCGTAGTGCCTCGCTGGCTCCGATTGCGCAGCGTCGCTGCCCCCTGGGCTGGTGCCAGCGTGGTTGCAGTTCTGGCTCTGGTCAGCGGCCTAATGCTCTATCCGGCCAACCGCGAGCGGTGTGACCTCTCTCGATTTCACGGGCCCGATACCATTAACCGCCATTTTCATGAGCGCGTCCCACCCGATGCTCTCTTCATGCCCAGCTACTATGCGACCTTCTTCAACCACTTGCTCTTCCGCACGGTGGAGCATCGGCGGCCGGACCTGATAATGGTCCACCAATCGCTATACTCCCACTACGCTCAGGGGGTCGGCTACGCCGCAGACATCATTCAGCGGCACCCCGAAGCCGGCCCTCTCTTCGCCGAGTACAAGGCCAAAGGGACCTTTCCGGTCAATGCCATGGCAGCCATCTCCCGCACCAGAGAAGTGCTGTTGGAAAACGATACCGTGGCAGTCAAGATAGATGTTCCTTACCTGCAGCAGTTCACTCTGGGCGAGGGCGGACTGCCCCTGTCGCCCCATGACCTGGTCTTTGATGGCCCCGGTGTCCTCTACAATGTCCCGAAACGAATTGGCTGGGACGAGGGGAAGATCCAGCAGGCATTCTGGACCGGCTTCTACGAAGATCTGGGGAGCGTCGGCGGAGTCCATGCCGAGCTGGGTAAACTCCTCGTCTGGTACCACTATCGTAATGCCCTCCTTTTCGTAAATCGGCGTGCTCCGCGCAGAGCGCTCCTCGAGGTGAAACTCGCTCAAGCCTTGAAGCCTGACTTTGCCCGGCTCGTGGAGTTCGAGTCTGCGTTGGTCTCACCTCCCGGTGTAGAAAATGTCCCCACTCACTGACCTGGGTGTCCGGTTTGTGGCTTCAGATTGTCCCTTGATGGGCTGAAGTAGCCCGTAAGCCCGCATTCATGGCCGTTGGCATGGGCCTTGCTGTATAGCTGAGATAGGTTTGACAATTGAACACGTTCCGAAGGTTTCCCTCCTTCCAACCTGCGGAACGAATCCTCCTTCCAAGGTGAGATTGCGACCTGATTGCCGAAGGCCGGGGGCGGGTTACCGCCCCCGGCCTTCACCTTTTAATGTTTGCCAAATCTAACTAGATCTCCCCCTCAACCGACCCCGTCACGAATTGCCGTACGACCGTGTCATCGCTGGCGAAGAAGGAATCGGCGGGGCCGTGGAAGCGAACTCGGCCGCCAAAGAGGAAGAGCACTTCGTCGGCAAGACGGTGGATGGACCTGAGGTCGTGGGAGATAATTAGCAGGGTGACCCCAGTTTTCGAAAGGACTTCCACCTGTTGGTCCAGTTTGTACGCCGCGTGGGGGTCGAGGCCGGTGGTTGGCTCGTCTAGAATGAGAACCGCGGGTTGCAACGCGAGGGCACGGGCCAGGGAGACGAGTTTCTGGTCACCCGATGAGAGAAGGGCGGGCTTACTGCTGGAGTGGCGACCCAGTTCCATCTCTCTCAGCAGTTCGTCGGCCCGGGTCAGTGCCTCGTCCGGGGAAATTCCGAGGTGGTATTTCAGAACCACGGCAACGTTTTCGGCGACGGTCATGGAATCGAAGAGGGTTGGGTGCTGGAAGACATAGACACAGCGCTTGCGCAGTTCCAGCAGTTCCTGCTCTGACATCGTATCGACTCGACTATCGCCAAGAAATACCTGGCCGCCATCGGGCTTCAA
>CALGBT010000493.1 GCA_937884235.1 uncultured Pseudomonadota bacterium | reverse complement strand
CACCTTGGAGAGGCCGGCAAGCGTTGTCGAAGGCAAAGCAGCCGATGAGGACTGTTTCAAGGGATATTGCGGCCGATTCGTTGCCTCTCGGTTCCTCCAGAGCAGGTTCAATTTCAGCCTCGATGTCGGGGCCATCATTTTCTTCGTCGAAGAGTGGTGGCGGATTCAGCTTGAGCGCCTCCGGGCCGCCACATCCAACGGGGAAGGTGGTGCCTAGGAAACAGCCCATCACCCACAGGGCGCACAACGCGTCGTTGACCCTCATGAAAAGCCTCCTTCCTTGCCTGCTATATAGATGACTTACAGGATACGTAGTTTGCTTCCACAGGTCAAATCGGCCGCTCGCACGGGCGCATCCTTGAATTGTTGCTACGTGACTGCCGTGGGGGTCGGAAAGAGTATTGCGCCTCGATCCAGTGGCCAAGTGCCGGGAAAACACAGGGAATCTGCGAGTGCTCTCCCCATCCGACTACCACGCTCGTGTCAACCAGCCCTCTTCAGCCGACTGAGAGCTGTGGCTGAGAAGTGACAGAAGGACATCCGTCTACCAGTGCCTCCACTTTCCCACCGGTCATCCCGCGGCCGGCCAACGGCCGGCGAGGGATCCCCGGGCACCACCCGGTCTCTTCTACGGCACTGCCAAGCCACCCAGAGATCCCTCCGGCGGCAAGCCGCCGTTCGGGATGACATTGCCGAGTGTAGGGGCCGGTGCTCAAGAATCAGGTCAGGGATGCGCCAGCAGTACCGACGGCGGCAGCGCAGCGAGCTGTGGGCTGCGTTGTTCGACTCCTCACGCTCCGCCGCTCAGCTGTCCCTACTCCAACCCCACCCGAAAGACAAAGGCCCCGCCATCATAGCCGGCCTGCTTGACGGCGAACCGCCGTTTCTTGCCCGCCAGGGTCAGTTCCGTTGCCCCCGCAGTAGACCGAGAGAAAGAGATAGCCTTGCTCCAGAGCGACCGGAACCAGATGGCGGTTTGTAGTGCCACTTCGCCGGTGGTTTCGGCGACGGTGGCATCCTCGACGCCGACGGTGAGTCGGCCCTTGTTCAACTGGAGGGTAGGGCGGCCGGCCAGAGTCACGGCGACGCACTGTCCCTCTTCCCGAAATAGATGGATACGCAGAGGGCGCTTGCCGCTATCCCACGAGAGTCCTGCACGAAAGGGTCCATTGGGGGTCGGCTTGCCCTTTTCGTCATAGCGGGCCGGTAGGTCGCCGTCCTCCATGGCCCGGTTGGCCAGAGCAGCTATGGTTGCACCGCTGGCTCTGATCAGCACATCATTCTTGAGCAGCGGGTGCTTCCCGACTTTTGGCAATCCTGAGGTGACCGGCAGCGAGAGGTCAACTTCCACCACCAGCTGCGGGTTCTTCCCGTCAGGCCGCAAACGTATTTCCTGCACGGGCAAAGCCCCCAAGGAGAACTTGGAGCTGACGATTCTTCCGACGTCCTTCAGCATTGGCGCCGCGGTGAGGGTAAAGTCCTTTTCGAGGAGTTGGCTGAGAGTCCTCTGAAACTGCTTCCCCAGGCTCTTCTTCGAGACCGTTGCTCGCAACAGCGTGGGCACCAAGGGCCAGACAGATTTTGCCAGCCTGGCCCCAGCATCCGCAGGCAGATGAGGACGCACCGACTGCAGGTCTTCCCCCGACACTGCGAGAATGGCTGAGTTGGTCTTCCGGTCCACGGTGAGCTGCGCCTCAGTGTCGACGGATAGCGAGAAGAGGGTCTCCTTCCCCAACAATACATCTGCCCGGACGAGAACTCCGATGCGCGCCGCCTGTGCCGTGCGCAGTTTGATGCTCTGGGGCCGCAGAGCCAGTGGCGGCAAGAGCTGCTTGAGGGGTCCCGAGACCGGCAACGAGAGCGGGATGTCTCCGTTCCCCTTGAAGGCCGCAGTCATCTCCTTGTCCAGCACGGCGAAGGGGACCACTACTTCGACGTGGGGCCCGGTGGCTGGCGTTTTGGCCCCCGAAAAGAGATTCTGGCGCGCTTTCTCGACGCGCACGCAAGGACTGGAGCATGCCGTTCCAATGAGCATCAGCAGGACGGCGGCGATGAATACTGATTGTCGCATTTGCGTGAACCCTCCCGATCTCGTACTATGATTCCACAGTTTTGGGTGAGGTGGAAGGGATGAAGGACGTGGCCTTCTCAATGTGGAAGTGGACCGCGGTGGGTCTTCTGGTTGGTGCAGTCGGCGGGATGCTGTTGTTTGGTATCGGGCGCCGCCGCGGGACTCGCACCTATCGCTGGCGTTTGGCACTCTGGACGCTGGCGCTCTCGCTCCTCGGGGGAACGGTGATGGTTACCGCTGGCTGCGCTGGGGTCTCCGAGAAGAAAGCGGAGAAAAAGCCTGACTTGCAGTCGCAGGACCTGCAGGTCATGTGTTACGAGCAGGTCGACGTTCCGAGCTTCTATGATACGGGGTCACAGGATTTGCCCACTCTTTGCTACAAATCGGCGGACATCCAACCTTCGCCTGACATCCCCAGCCCGGACACAGCCATCATGTGTTACGACCCGATGCCGCCGGACATCACCCCGGACCCCTTGCCGGACGTCGTTGAACCAGATGATCTAATCATGTGCTACAAGCAATTGCCGGATGCCATCGCCGATCCTCCTGAGGTAATTCATCTGGATGACGATCTCCTGATGTGCTACTTCGCCGGCGATTTCCCCACCGACACCGAGAGCTAGTTCTCCTGTATTTACCGCCCATTACAATTTTCTTCATATGGCATGGAACTTTTCCCGAAGCGACCTCGTATATGGGCGACCTGATGCGAGGCTGAGCGATGCTGCTAAAGACAAAGAAGGCTCATGAAATGGCACAAGCGGCTGAGCTGCGAGGCGCCAAGAATCTAATAACGGATGCAATAAGGAGAGGTGACACCATGAGAAAGCTGACGACCCTGATTACCCTGGCAGTTATGATTTGTCTGGCCTCCGCTCCGGCGCTGGCCCACAAGGACCACGAGAAGCCGCTGATTCAGATCGCCATTCTGCTGGATACCAGCAACAGCATGGACGGGCTGATTCAGCAGGCCAAATCCCAGCTCTGGAAGATCGTCAATGAATTTGTCATGGCTAAGCGCAACGGCGTCCGGCCCGAGATTCAGGTTGCGCTATACGAGTATGGCAATGATTCGCTGCCGTCAAAAGAGGGCTACATTCGACAGGTGCTGGGTTTCACCTCCGACCTCGACAAGGTCTCCGAGAAGCTCTTCGCACTGACCACCAATGGCGGCTCAGAGTACTGCGGTCAGGTCATCAAGACCGCCCAGCGCCAGCTCGACTGGAGCGGCGCCAACAACGACCTGAAGGTCATGATCATCGCCGGCAACGAGCCCTTCCGCCAGGGCCCCGTGGACTACCGTGATTCCTGCAAGGCGGCCATCAACAAGGGCATCATCATTAACACCATCCACTGCGGACCATACGACGAAGGCGTCTCCGGCGGGTGGCAGGACGGGGCGCGGCTGGCCGACGGCACCTACATCCACATCGACCAGGATCGGGCGGTGGCCCACATCCAGGCCCCCCAGGACGACGAGATAATGCGGCTTGGTGCCAAACTCAACGACACCTACATTCCCTATGGTCGGAAGGGTGGGGAGGCGAGCGCCCGCCAGGCGACTCAGGACAGCAATGCCGCGTCGGTGGCTCCCGGCAGCATGGTCAACCGCGCCGTCTTCAAGTCCACTGCTGGCTACAGCAACACCGAATGGGACCTTGGAGATGCGGTGGCTCAGGGGACTGTAGACCTCGCCAAGGTTGACGACGATGCGCTGCCCGAGGAACTCAAGGGCAAGTCCAAGAAGGACAAAGAGGAATATGTTGCCAAGAAGGTCGACGAGCGCAAGAAGATCCAGGAGAAGATCGCCAAACTCAACAAAGATCGCCGCGACTACGTTGAAAAAGAAGAGACCAAGATGGCCGCCGAGTCCGGCGGCGAGACCTTCGATTCCGCACTGATCAAATCTGTTCGCACTCAGGCTGCAGAGAAGAGCTTCACGTTCGAATAGGCCCCAGCAAAGCCCCTCTCCCGATTCCCCCAGGTACCGCACTGAGTTTCAGGAAGTCACATCAGGACATGCGGGAGATCCTTCGACCGCACTCGCTTCGCTCGTTCCGCTCAGGAAGACATTTTGCTCTGCGTCATACGCCCATATCATGCTTGACAACCCCCTCGACCCTAATGTCTACTGAAACCTGCAAACTGGCCTGTGGGCCTAACTAAGAGACATCGTTTCATGTTGATTTCACTGGACTTACATTGGCAAATCCAGCGTCCTTGATGGGGGCGTTGCCAATGGCGGGAGGAGAGTGCGATGGCGAGACCCCCGGGAATTGAGAAGGTTATTCATAGTCAGTCCAACGGGATCACTGACTGTCCGACGTGCGGACGGTACGTGGGTCCGCTTGAGATCTGCCCATTCTGTCGAGCGATCCATCGGAAGCGCCCGATCGTTTTCTGGTTGAAGTACCTGTCGCCGGTGCTGGCCATTCTGGGCATGTTCGGGCTCAAGTACATGGGCGATACCATGGGCAATCCGCTCATGAAGATCGGCGAGCTCGGGCGCACCAGCAACTTTGCCTATGTGCAGTTGGAAGGTAAGGTCTGCGCTGAGCCCCGTTTCTACCATGCGGCGGGCTCAGACGACCCCACTGCCGGGACCATGGAGTTCTGCCTCGATGATGGTACGGGTCAGACCCGGGTCAAGACTTACGAGGATGCAACCCGGCGCATCTTGCGCCAGCGCAAGGTGCCTGGCCGGGGGGATACGGTACATGTCACCGGTAACTTCCAGACCAGGACTCACAAGCATTCCTTGATCGTCGGTTCGCCCCACGAAATCGAGATCAAGCCGACCCCCGTCGTCGCCAATCTGACCTCCGAGGAGTTGGCCTGGTCCCCTCCTGATGCCTTTGGCGGCAATGCTCGGGTCGTCGTGGAGGGTACTCTGCGCAAGGCCTGGAACGACCGCAGCAAGGGGGCCTACACAGTCGTGCTCTTCCTAGATGGTGGCAAGCGCAAGGACGAGGATGGTTTCTACCGCAATGTGCGCGTGGAACTGCCATGGAGTCGGCTGGAAATGGATGGGACGATACCTCGCGACGCCAACTCCTGGGACGGGATTCCCCCGGTCGGGAGCACCCTGCGTGTTACCGGTGTGGCCAAGTACAAGGACCACAAGAAGTACGCCGGCTGGCGGATCTACTCATCGTGGGTAACCGACATCGAAGTGGCTGGCACTTCCAAGGAGGTGGCCAATGAGCGCTAATCCCAAACTCTGCCCGAGCTGCGGCAAGGATCCGGGCACCCCAGTGGTCTGTCAGTACTGCTGCGCTGCCATTGAGCCTCACCGGCGGATTACCGAGAAGAAGCTCGCCATGGTGGCCGTAGGTGTTTCCTTTATCGGGGTCGCGCTCCTCGTCTGGGCGAGCATGGTCGAGACCCCGATTACGCCGATCAAGAATCTGGCCTCTGACGGCGCTTTCCTGCACTACCGAGTGAAGGGGGAAGTGATTCGTTTCAGCGAATTCAAGACCCCTTACGAGGACTCCAATATCTTCAGTTTCTGGATTGACGATGGCTCGTCGGATAAGTCTGATGAGGCCGTGCTCAAGCTGAAGGTAGACGGGCCGGTCTACGCCGACTTGAAAGAGGCGGGCAAGGTCCCGCAGCGAGGCGACATCGTTGATGTTGAGGGAACGCTCTACGCCGGCGAAGGCTTCCGTCTTCTCTCCCTCAATACTGCGGCCATGTTGAAGCTCGAAAAGAAGGGGGGCAAATAATGGAATCTGCGGTCCTGTTTGCCTGTGTCGGTTTTGCGCTATTGGGCGTTGTTGTGTCTGCCGCGGCCTCGATTATTCCCGGGCTGCACATTTACAACGTCATCGCCATTACCATGACCATTGTCTTCGCGGTCTTTTCGTTCTTCGAGGGATTGGACCCCATGTATCTGACCTCCTTCCTCATTGGCCTGGTGGTCGGGTTTGCGATGCTCTTCACCATTACGTCGCAGTTCTTCCAACCGTGCGACGATGAGTCACGCTATATCATGCTCCCCCACGAGAAGTTTCTCTACGAAGGGCGGGGACATGAGGCGGTCATCCTCGGGGGGGTCGGCTCCCTCGTGGCCATCGTCGCCATCGGCATCGGCTTTCCGCTGTTTGGTTCCTACGCAGCGTTCTTCCGGGATCTCTTGCGGCCCCATCTCTACTGGATCATCGGTACGGTAATCGTCTTCTTGCTGATGACCGAATGGCCCAAGGACCCGGGTACCGCGCCGACACCGTGGAAGCGAATTCTCGATGGTTGGATTCCCATCATGATGGGCTATCTCTCCTTCGGGCTGGCGGGACTGCTGGGGATGTTCATCTTTCATCGTACCATCATTCCCACTGATTCTACCTTCCAGTCGCTGATGCCTGTATTTGTCGGCCTCTTTGCCATTCCGTCGCAGCTTTGCACGTTGATCGGCACGGTCAAGTCACCTAAGCAGCACGTCTGCAAATCGGTGGAACTCTACACCGAGGACGTGGTGCGAGGTGGGGCGTCGGGGCTTTTGGCGGGTATCTTCGCAGGATTCACGCCGGCCATTACACCGGGGCCTGCATTGCTGCTCTCGGGTCACGCCACGGTGACCTCCGGTGACCGCCAGTTCATCATCGGCGGCGGTGCCGGCAGAGTTATGTACTATGTGGGCACCCTCCTCTTCTTTTTCATGCCTGGCGTCTTTTTGCGGCGGGGTGGGGCAGCCATAAATATATCTCTCTTCTTCGTGCCGGAGACTTACGGCCAGTTCCTTGGAATTACCGGCATCATCGTCCTCATGGGCGCGGTGGGATTCCTCATGATCTTCGGGTACTCCCGCATGGCCCAGTGGATGGTGAGCAAGGTCCACTACAAGTGGTTCTCCCTCTTTGGAATGTTCGTCATGGTGGGCCTGGTGGGCTATATCACCGGGTGGCAGGGGCTCTGCATCCTCACGGTGGCAACCATGATCGGCATGATCCCCAATCTCTGGCATACCCGTCGAATTAATCTGCTGGCGGTGCTGCTGGTTCCAATGTTCTTCAACATGTGGGGGAACGGAACTGATGTGGCCCGCTGGCTTGGCTTCTTGTAGGAGGTGGCGAAATGAAAGGCATAGGACACTTTTTGACTGGAGTTGCCGTCGCTACCTGTTTCCCCGAGGCCATGCGGGCGACGCTGGACGACAACTCTCTGATTATTCTAATGGGCGGCGCCTTTGGTCTACTTCCCGACACCCTCGATTTCAGGATGGGAAGGTATCTCTGGAAGCACGACTATACGTTCACCCCGGATTTGAAAGCCCTCGATGCTCAGCCCATTGCTGACATGGTGGCGAAAGCCATCGATGAGGCGCACGATACCCAGAAGACCATCAAAGTGAAGTTGCACACCCTCAAGGTTTCGGCCAATTTCCATCGCACCTACTCCATCAAGATTGACCAGGAAAAGAAGGTGGTTCACGCTGAAATCGGCCCCCTCATGACCATGGGCCAGGTAATGGGCGGCGGTGGCCATCTTCCCAATTCGGTGCCCACTGGCGAAGAGGGGCACGGCAAGATGGTGGCGGAGGCCCCTTACCAGGCCGACATGAACAATCCCTACCACGCCCGGACCACGGTAGGGATCTTCTCCGGGCCAGATTTCTCGTTTGTGCCTGTGGGCGACCAGGTGCGAATGGATTTCATCCCCTGGCACCGGACCTGGGCACACAGCCCCTTTGTGGGCGTTCTTTGCGGGTTGCTGGGGTGGCTCATCTACGGGCTCCTGGGAGTCTCTGACCACGGCGCTGCCGCTTTCACCACACCCCTGGCCATCACGGCATTTGGAGTCGGCACCGTTGCCTTCTGGGGGCATACCTTTGTCGACCAGTTTGGCATCCTGGGTTCGGTCCTCTTCTGGCCCTTCTCAGACAAGCGCTCAAGTGGCTTCAAGTGGACCCACGCTGCCAGCGTTTTGGGCAATATCACGCTCAACTACTGCTGCGTTGCCATCATCATGTGGAACTTGATTGTCTATACCGATGAGGCCGGCGTTGTCCTGCCCTGGGCGGCCAACATGGCGGGGAGCTATTCCGATCTCAGCTTCTACTTTGTCTCCCTGGCAAACTTCCTGGTCTACTACGTGGCGGTCCCCATCGCCGCACTTCACATCGGTGCCCGCCTCTACCGCAAGTTCATCCCGCCCGTCACCTATCCCGCGGTCGACTACGCCGAACCTTCCTCCTCGAGGGAGTCCCGGGAAGCGGAAGACGAAGGACTCGATGGTCCCGGCGAACTTGG
>CALGBT010000492.1 GCA_937884235.1 uncultured Pseudomonadota bacterium | reverse complement strand
CAAAGCCGATAGTGGTCAGGCTCAGATAGCAGACCAGAGCCACTCCGACGGCACTCGCCATGGCCATGCGGGTCCCGCGGTATTTGCGCGAGGCCACCACCTCCACCACTGCCAGGCCAGGCAGTACGAAGACCACGGCAAAGGTCGCGATGACGTAGAGGAATGTGAGAAAGAACATGATTGTTAGCGCTCCTAGCCAGTGTCGCCGATGTTACGCGCCCCGACCTCTTCAGTCAAGATTGGCCCGGCAATGACGATGATCTTGCCCTGCTACTCCCAACGAGTTAGACTATGCAAGACGGGCTGGAAATGAAATGACGAAAAACAATGGATTGCAGGTCTCACGACAACTCGCCTGGGTAGGGTTCTGCGCATGGCTTGCTGGGTGCGCGGCGCAGGATGGCGGGCAGACCTTCTACGTGGGCTGGACCATTCTGGGGCTCATCTGCCTGGGCATGCTGGTCCTGGTTGGCGGGTTCATCCGTTACATCCGACAGGGTGCCAAGCGACCTCCGCCGGCCTCTCAAGCATCGGAGTATCTCTACGACTCCACAGAATCAGATGATGGCGACGACCCCTTCCGTCAACCCTGAGGTTTCTCCAGGCCCACCAACAGCACTCCATCACTGCGCTGGATCTTTCCCTGGCCTTTCCAGGTAAGCTTGAATCTAGGAAAGGTCATGGTGATGGACTCGCTAAAAGCCCAGGTGCCATTGGTGGCCGGGATTGCCTGTTGGTCGAGACGGATGGTGCCTTCGGTCAGGTCATGATGGAAGACTACTGTGTAGCCAGGCAAAGCGTTGGTCACAGCGATTCCCCGCTGCTGTATCTCGAGGCCATAGGTGCTGTCCACGAAGCTGACCACCCCTGATGCCAGGCGCGCACAATCCTCCAGTTCAAAGGTGATGCCGCGGTTCGTGTAGTAGGCGGTGCCACGTCCAGGAAAGGCGATGGTCACACGGTAAGTGCCCTGCTGCCGCCATTCCTCGAGTACTGCAGCCTCTTCATCGAGATAGGCCCCCAGGGCAACGGCAACTGCCTCGCGCTCGTCAGCAAAACGCTCCTGCCAGGCCTTGACCCGCTGGCCATCGCCGTCATCCAGTGGGGTGACGTTTGATTCCAGCGAGGGGAAGGGGCCGATCCCCTGGCTGCACCGGGACTTCCACTGTGAGTCTCCGAGCCTGTCCAGTACCAGCGCCAAGGCTGTGCCAGTGCGGTAGTATTTCCATTTCTGCAAGTCCTTGGGATGAAAGCTCGCAAAATATGAAACCAACCCCTCGGTTACCGAGCGTCGCGTGGCGTAGCCGGCCGCAATGGCATAGAGTTCCTCCACGTATCGTGCCGAACCCTCTACCAACTCCTCCCACTCTTCAATTGCAAGAGCCTGCTCGCCGTCGGCATGAGCCCCATAGCGAGCCAGTCTCAAGGCGACGTAGGTGCGACTGGGCAGCGCTAGACCGTCAGCATCCTCCAGCGCCAGCAGGAAGGCGAGAGCCTTCTCCTCCAGCCGCACGAGGTATGCATTCTCCTGATTGCCGTAGGGGTAGCGGCAGGCATCAGGGAATTCGACTGCGTCCCAAGAAGTGTGCTGGTAGAAATGGAAGACCTCGTGGACCAGCAGCCGGAAGAAGGTGGCATCTCGGGTTCGATCCAGATGGCGGACCAGGAAGACCGGCTGGCCGTCAATGGGGAAGTCCTTGGCAAACGGAAGGTTAGCGCTGATGCCCAACGTTCTGGTATCTACCGGGTAAACCCGCTCTTTCAGCCAGGGCTGCTCGATAGACATGCGGTCCTTGCTCACCGTGCCGGGATTCACCAGGAAACTCCTGCCCTGGGGTCGAAAGACGAGGAGGGGAATGGTGTGTAGTGCATAACCTGGCCAGATGGACTGCCCCTCTTCACGGCTGATATCCAGCGCTGCCTGGACGACGCGCAGGGCCCGCTCCTCGCCATCCGCCAATCCTGGCGGGGGAGGCGTGACGATGTCACGCGGACAAGCGGTGGTTGCCAGAGAGAGCAGGCAAAGCAGCAGGAGCCGAGACTGGTGGCGCAGGAGAGTCATCGCGCCATTGTACGCAAAGTAGCTGTTGATACAAGGTGCTGGCACAAGCTAGAATCCAGTTGTCAGAAGAGTCGCCAGACGGAGGGAGAGTGCTCGACCAGATCACCATCGCCCAGTTCGATCCCGCACCGGGGGATATCGACGGGAATACGTCGCAGATCCTCGCCTTGATGGCCGCAGCGCAGCAGCAAGGTGCGCAGCTCGTGGTCTTCCCGGAGGAGTGTATCAGCGGCTATTGCGTTGGCGACCTCAACCGCAACGAAATGCTGGTGCGCGAGAGTCTTGCCGCGCTGGAGCAGCGTATCGCCCCCGCCGCCGGTGCCACCGCAGCTGTCATCGGCTTGATCGCTCCTCTCACTGACAAGAATCTCAACGATGGGGCTCCCGGTGCCTGCAACGGATTTGCTGTCGTGCAACATGGTCGGGTTGTCGGTCGCGGGTCGAAATCTCTCCTCGTCGACGACGGCGTCTTCTATGATTCACGCTATTTCCTGCCCGCCGCCGTTCCGGACATCAGGCCGGTCACCATCCAGACTGCAACGGGAACGCTCTCCCTGGGCATCATGGTCTGCCACGATATGTGGGACGATTTCAGTGGTCACAAGCCTTCGACCATCCTGGCGGGGCAGGGGGCTCAGGTCCTGGTGGTAATCAATTCTTCACCCTACCATGCCCGTCGTCTTGAAGGGCGCCTCGCCACGGCCCGCGCCAGAGTCGCCGAAACCGGTCTGCCCCTGGTCTACGCCAATGCCTGCAGTGTCCAGGACAATGGCAAGAACGTCATCCTCTTCGATGGTGGCAGCTTTATTCTCGATGGGCTTGGTGATGCCAGGTTGCTGGCCCCGCAGTTTGTCCCCGGACTCTTTCAGGCTGGCCCGGAAGTCGTCCCCGATTCGCCGCGCAAATCCCGGTCCGACGAGTTGCTCGATGCCCTGATATTCGGTCTTGGCGGGTTCTTCCGTCGAACCGGCGTAGACAACGCTGTTATCGGTCTTTCAGGAGGCATCGATTCGTCGGTTTCCGCGGCGCTGCTGGTGCAGACGCTAGGGCCCAACAAGGTGCTGGGCATCAACATGCCTACCAGATTCTCCAGTCGTACCACCCGGGACAATGCCGAGGAGTTGGCACGGCGGCTGGGCATTGAATATGTTGTTCATCCAATTGAAGAAACCGTCCGCCAGAAGCAGGAGTCTTATCTGGCGGTTACCGGGCAGAGCATGGCGACACTCACCTTTGAGAATGTACAGGCACGGGAGCGCGGCAATGTTCTCATGACCTATGCCCAGGAGCGCGGTGGCCTGGTGGTGGGCAATGGCAACAAAACGGAATTCCAGCGCGGCTACGCCACCATGTACGGTGACATCCTGGGGGCGCTGATGCCCCTGGGAGACCTCGCCAAGACAGACGTCTATCGGGTGGCCAATGCCATCAACGAGCGTTGTGGCGACCCGATACCCGAGGGCGTGTTCTCAATACCGCCGTCAGCAGAGCTATCCGCGGAGCAGGACATTGACAAGGGGCAGGGCGACCCCTTTGATTATGACGTAGAGGGGCCCATGGGGCAGGAGTTGATCGAAAACGAGCGCACCCCGGCAACCTTGCGCCAGCTCTTTGCCCAGAGGGGGCTTGACCCGGAGTTGTGGCAGCCAGTGCGTTCCCCAGTGACGGTCTACGAGAAGTTTACCCCCGTTGAGTTCGAAGAACTGGCCTGGGAAGTCTTCCGGGCCATCGAGCGCACCGTCTTCAAACGCATCCAAGCTCCCCCGGTGCTGAAACTCTCACGCAAAGCCTTCGGGTTCGATTTACGGGAGGCAGGTTTCGCCCGCTTGAAATTCTAGGCAATCTTCTCGCGAAAGCCCACCACGTCTTCCAAGGCCATGGGGCGCCAGCGCTGTTTGCCCACCTTACGCTCCAATTCGCCTGGGTCCAGCTGCATGCTGGTGACGTGCTTCCCCACCGCCGAGAAGATGTGGGCGCGACTCTTGGGCCCCAGCACCACCACTGTCTTGTTACGCTCATCCAGCAGGAAGCGATCGTCTGACGCTCGCCGGGCATCGGTGAGCGCCTGGCCGATGGGTCGGTTGCCCTCCTCGTGGTGCTCCCGGGCGTGGCGCGTGCGCTCCTGCCGCACCTTGAAGATGCGCTCGAGATCCCCCCGCAATTGGTGGAGCAGGGGACTGATCTGCTTGTCCACTTCGGTATCGCTGCCCCGCTTCTCGCGCAATTCTATCTGGCGCCCCATGGAGTGGAGTCTCTGACGGGCGATGCGCAACGACTCCGCTAGTCGTGCAGCGACGCTCCGGGCCGGACCGCGGTCGGCAGCCTCGGCAATCTGATCCACCGTCAGCCCCAGCACATTGAGTCGCAAGCGGGAGCGGTCGGAACCGGTCCGGCTCTCCACGACTTGCACC
>CALGBT010000491.1 GCA_937884235.1 uncultured Pseudomonadota bacterium | reverse complement strand
TCGCTCCCATAGTCCCGTGTTGCGGCAACGGACAGGTGGAAAACGGCGAAGAGTGCGACGACGCCAACGACGTCGACGACGATTTCTGCGCCAACGATTGCCAGAGCAACCAGCCCATAGTCCCTGGTTTCTCCGGTGAACTGGGACCGGTCTTCTCCGGCTGGGTCCAGTGCGAAGGCTACTACGACAAACCGGGTGGAGATGACATTCCCAAAGAGTGGGGCAACGACTGCACCGCGGGCCAGTACAACAAGATGAAACTCGTCTGCGGTTCCAGTCTCCAGACCTACCGCTATATCGACGTGAGCAAGAATGTCTTCAAAGATGGGCTCACCGCGTATTCGCAGACCGGACTGATCTCGGGGGCCAATTTCGGTGGGTATGAGAACATCATCTACGCCGATGGCAGCCATCCGCACAACGCCGTGAGTTGGTGGGCCGGGCCGTCCGGCTGTGGCGAGAACAATCTCAATACCACCGTTAACAACGGCTGTCCCTGGGAGGCCTCCAACTGCTTCGGCCAGAATATCGGCGGCAATCGCTACCTCTGGGTTTACGTCGCCCCGTAGCCGCCTTGATTCCGCCGGTATCCGCCGCCCCGCACCGGTCGCCAAAAACCTTTGCACCATTGCCCCGTACTCGGGTAGGCTCGTGCTGAAGGAAGAGGAGAGGCCATGAAGACCGCAGCCCTGTCATTTGGAAGATGGATATTCTTGGGAGCGATTCTCTTCGCCATTGGTTTGCTTACTTTGGTGGGGGCTGGTCGCCGCCGGGGCACCAAGTCCTATGGCTGGCGCATCGCGCTCTGGGCTTTTGCCCTCTCGATGATGGGCGGCGGGGTCGTGCTGGCAGCCCCCCAGGTAAAGAGTCCCGATGGCGCCGCCATCGACAACACCGGTGCCGCCGACTTCGGTCAGGGCGACGAAATCGCGCCGAAGTGCTACAAGCCCATGCCGGTGGAGGACGAACCTGAACCACCTCCGGCTCTCTGCTATCGTGCTCTGCCCGATCCCGAGCCGCCGGATGACCCGCCAACTGACCCGCCCGAAGATGATGGCGATGACCCGGGGGACGACCCGCCCCCACCAGATGTGACGCCCACGTGTTATATGCCGATGATTGCGCCACCGCCGCCCCCACCGCCCACGTGCTACGCACCAATGCCCATGCCTACGTGCTACGAACCGATGCCTCCAGACCCAACAGAAGAGCCGGACGCCTGAACCGACCGCGGATCTATCCATGAACAAGCGCATCCCTATTCTCATTGCCTCGGCCAGCCTCCTGGTGGCCGTTGGTGGCGTCTTCGTCGCCCTTCTGGCGCCGGGCGGATCAGGCCAGCCCATCCCCAATTTCGTTGATTCCGGGGACGATGCGACTCTGGGTGAGAAGTTGCTTGATGACTACAAGGCTCGCTTTGATGCTCACCTGGAGTCAGGTCGCCCCTTCATTGATGCCTTCTTCTCCGAGATTCGCCTGGTGGATTTTGCCACCGTGGGAATCGAGCCGGAGTTCGTACTGGCGGACCTTGGCTGCGGCGTCGGCACACTGCCCCTGGCATTGCTGGCACAAGACATTCCTTTCAAGAAGGTATACGCGCTGGACGTCAACACCTACTCACTCGATTTCCTCCGGTACGCCCTGGAAAAGGGCATCTCCCCGAAGAGTGGCAGGGTCTTCCCCAAGCGCTCGAAGTACACCGATATCGGGCTCCAGGATGACATCGTCGATATCCTCTTCATTGTCGAGGTCCCGGCCATCTACTACTCACTGACCATGACCGGCCACTACCAGGACGATGCGGAGGCTTTTGCCCGTATGGAGAGACTCTTTGCCACCATTCGCAAGGCCGTCAAGGTCGACGGTGAACTACACTTCATCTATCCGACCCAGACCCCAACATCTGGCGACCTCGACCCGGCCGCTCTCGTCGAGGCAATGAGCAGAGTCGGCTTCCGGCTGGTTCAGCAATCAACCGTGGCGCTTCAGGTGGAGAACTACTACTTTATCTTTGCGCAAAGCGAATCAACCAAATCCGATCGCTCCGTCCGTACACCGGGTGCGGTTGCCTACTAGACGAGTCTCTATGCCCCACTGGCAACACGACGAGGACTTCTGGATCGATTTGCAGGGCGTACTCTTTGACGACGCCCGATTAGCTGGCACGCCGGAAGAGATCGACGGCATTCTCTCCCTGACGGGCGTTCTCCCACCGGCAACGGTGCTGGACATGGCGTGCGGCCTGGGGCGGCATAGCCTGGAACTGGCGCGCCGGGGCTACCGGGTCACCGGAGTCGACGAGTGCAGCGCCTACCTCGAGCAGGCCGAGCAGGGGTCCGAGGAGGAGGGGCTGGACGTCGAATGGGTGGAAGCCGACATGCATCTCTACTCCCCCTCCGACCCTGCCGACCTCGTGCTCTGCCTCTATTCGAGTATCGGCTATCGCTCCGAGGCCGACGACCGCCAGCTCCTGGCTACAGCCTACCTGGCGCTGCGCCCGGACGGTGCCTTGGTTATCGAATTGATGAGCCAGGAAATCTTCGAAGAGGGTATCGTCACCAAAGACTCCTTTCGGGAAGGTGACACCTTCATCGACCGTCGCATTTTCTGGGACGGCGCAGGGCTGGTGCGCATGGACTGGGAGGTGCGCCCGCCAGACGAAGCTGTAAGGCGCTACCCCACTGAGTTTCGGCTCTACAATCGCGCGGAACTGGTGGCCATGTTGGAAGATGCCGGCTTCACCAACATCGAGTCCTTTGGCAGCCTCGACGGGGAGCGCTTCACCGAAGAATCGGAGATGCTGGTGCTGGTGGCCCGCAAACCGCGCAAGGGAGTGAGATGATCACAACACTGCTGGCCCTCATGTTGCTGCAGGGCTTCCCCAGCCCCGAGCCGCCAATCCGGTTGCAATGTCTGGTGGATGCCTACCCCGACCACCTCGACCGGGGCGAACTCGATGCCGAGCTTGGCTGGGTGGTTGTATGGAAGGATGGCACCCGTATGGACTGGGATGATGGCAATCCGGGCAAATCCTACGACGAGAAGCTACAGGCCCCAGACCTGGAAGACATGATGTCGATTCCCTACCCGACGGGGAGATTGGCTAGACCACTGGCGAAAGACGAGGACCCGGGCCGCATCCGCTACGAGCCCTTCTTCCGCAAGATGTATGGTGACAGCGCCAGGATCGTCGAGGGCAAACTGGCGCGCC
>CALGBT010000490.1 GCA_937884235.1 uncultured Pseudomonadota bacterium | reverse complement strand
ACCATGAACTGCAGCGCAAAGCGCATACCGAGTGTCATGCCCACCGCCACCACCAGCCACAATCACCGGCTCGTTGGCGCTGGTCGCCACGAAAGACCCACCACTGCCGCCAAACCACCCGTTCCCCAACTTGTCAGTTCCGGTCTGGCCGACGAGGATCTTCAACTGATCTCCCGACGACAGTTCAACATCCCCGCGGATCAGCGCACCATAGCCGCCAGAAGCCGTGCCGCCATTAGTCACTGCACCTGCCGCGGTAATCCGATAGGTGCCCGTATAGGGCACCGTCCAGAGTTGGATGCCGCCGCTCACGGTCACCTTCCCGGCCAGCCCCTCCAGTCCAGCATATGCATTGTCGCAATTGCCCTGGCTCGGGCCCGTGGGCCCGGTGACGCCACAGGTAGTGAACTTGATGTTGAGCGGTGCGTAGCTCTGGCAGTCCCACGAGCAGACATCCCCGTCCACCGTATTGCCATCGTCGCAGACCTCACCATCCTCCACTTCCCCATTGCCACAACAGGGGACAATGGGAGAGTAGACACAACCGGTATCCGACGCGCAGCTGTCCTCGGTACAATCAATATCATCGTTACATGTCACCGGCACTCCCGCACATATGCCGTCACCGCAAACATCATTCTCAGTGCACGCGGTACCGTCGTCGCAATCGCCCTCCTGGGGCACGTTGGTGCAGCCAAGGACGAAGTCGCAGCCATCGAGAGTGCAGACATTGTCGTCATCACAATCGGCCGCGGGCCCACTGACACAGGCACCGTCGGCACAGGTGTCGCCTACCGTGCAGGCATTGCCGTCACTGCAGGCCCCCTCCAGGATTTCGTGCTGGCAGCCGCTGGCCGGCAGGCAAGAGTCCTTGGTGCACTGCTCATTGTCGTCGCACTGGACCGGGACCAGGCCCACGCAGAAACCGTTCAGGCACTGGTCATCATCAGTGCAGGCGTTGCCATCATCGCACCCACCATTCACCGGGTCGAACTTGCAGCCCGCGTCGGGGTCACAGCTATCCGCCGTGCAAGGATTACCATCACCACACACAAGGTCTCCCTGACCAACGCATTCGCCCAACTGACAGACGTCGTTGAGCGTACAGATACTGCCGTCGTTGCATGGTGCGCTGTTCAGCAGATGCAGGCAACCCGTCGCCGGATCGCAGGAATCGTTGGTGCACGGGTTGTCGTCATCGCAACTCAACAAACCGCCATAGACACATTCCCCGGCAGCGCACTTCTCACCCACCGTGCAAGCATTCCCATCGTCGCAATCGGCCTCATTGAGCACGTGAAGGCAACCGTCCACCGCATGGCAGGAATCGTCAGTGCAGACATTCTCGTCATTGCAATCAAGCGACACACCGGCCTGACAGCCAACCCCGGTCACACATGCCTCGAGGCCATTACAAACATCCCCGTCGCTGCACACCAGCGCCACGCCCTTCACACAGCCAATCTGGCCGTCGCAACTCTCAACGCCATTGCACAAATCGTCGTCACCACACTCCAGCGCAGCCCCGCCCACGCACTGACCGGCTGCGCAGAGGTCCAGCGTCGTACAGACATCGCCGTCGTTGCAAGGCAGCTCATTGTTCGAGTAGACACAACCAACCCCGCTCTCGCAGCTGTCATCGGTACAGAGATTGTCGTCCTTGCAAATCGGTGCCGGACCACCAGTGCAAGTGCCTTCTACACAACTGTCAGCCAGCGTACATGGGTCATTATCATTGCACGGTGCCCCTTCGTGGGCCGCAACCAGGCTGCACTCCCCAGTCACCGGATCGCAGGCCGCAGCCAGGCAGGGGCCATCTATTCCGGCAGGTTCCGGGCACGCTATCGTAGTCTCAGCGTCGACCTTGCATTCGTATGGCCAATCAGCCTGGTCACAGTAGAGCGTCCCGTTGCAAAGATCCCCGTCCTCAAGTTCCCCACAATCCTCGTTGACCTGACAATCACAGGGGACCAGCACTCCAAAACAGCTCCCCGCCGTACAACGGTCGGCCACTGTGCAAGGATCATCATCGTCACATTCAGCCTCGTTAAACGAATGAGAACAGCCCCCCAGACCATCACAGGAATCATCGGTACAAGGGTCAGAATCGTCGCACTGAATCGCCATACCGACACATACACCCTGCTCACAGTGGTCGCCAATGGTGCAGGCATCGCCATCCAGACACTCGCCCTCGTCGAGCACCTCGAACTGGCAGCCCGCCTCTCCTTCGCAGGAATCGATGGTGCAGGGGTTCTCATCCTCGCACATCTCATCGCCCGTCCGGCCATTGGCCGCATCGACATCCACCACGCCATCACAATCGTCATCGATGCCGTTGCACACTTCCAGCGTCGGGGTCAGCGCGTCACAATCCCCCAGACCGGCTTCGGTACAGGTGCGCTTCCCGTCGCAAATACCAAACTCGTTGCCCACTGAGCAGGGGGTCCACAGCGACAACGCCACAGACTTGCCGGTGCAAGGGCAGGAGCCGGCATCGGCCACGCATTGCTTGGACTCGCTGCCATCGACACTACTCGCAGTCACACACGAAAAGCCCCAGGGGCAATCATTGTCCTCAATGCACGGCGCGCCGCAGAAAGACCCCTCGTCACCATATTCCAGACAAACGTCCTCGGCCCCACCCGGGCTCTTGCAGTTGGATGTCTCCGCACACGGCTTGCAGAGATTCGACACCCTGGAGACGCAGACAAAGGCCAGGTCAGGCCCGCCGCCAATCTGCTGACATCCCCAGCCGGGCGGACACTCTTCGGCACATTCTATGGTGCAAACACTCGCCCCCATGTGCTCCACGCACCACCCCGACTGGCAGTCACCATTCTCAGCACAGGGGTCAAGGAAACAACCCTCCCCTACCTCACACAACGGCTGCCCCTGCTCGTCCGGAGCAGGGCCGAAGTCAAAGGTCTCTTCCGGAGGCAGAGCAACGTCCTCAGTCACCAGCACATCCAGCACAGAGACCGCCTCGACAGTCTGCCCATCCAGCGGCCCACCCACATCCCCCGCTCCATCAGTTTCCACCACCCCGCCCGTGTTGCCACTGCAGGCCAGCAACATTATCGTCGTAATTCCCAAGCAGATTCTCTTCATCGTCTTCTCCCCAAGCACTCTCCCAACGATTCTAGCAGAGTCACACGCCCTTGGCACGCACCAGCAATGCGAGGATGCTCGGAAGCGTGTCTCTCCCCTC
>CALGBT010000489.1 GCA_937884235.1 uncultured Pseudomonadota bacterium | reverse complement strand
CCTCTACTCTAAACTACTTCACCCAGGTGTCTCACTCTTTATTGGCAGAGAGGGGCCGGACCAGAGACTCTCAATCTCAACATCCCTGAAGATGTGACCTACAAGGTGGGAGTGCACTACTGGGGAGACAACGACTTCGGTCCTTCCTTCGCCAATGTACGCGTCTACATATACAGTACGCTGGTCTTCGAGATCGCTGAGGTTGAACTGGTTAAAAATGACATGTGGGATGTCTGCCGCATCGAATGGCCTGCGGGGAATGTGAAAGCAGTCGTCGCAGACGGCGGTGGTCACAAGATTACAGCCGATTACGAAAACCCGATGTTTGTTCAGTAGTAGGGGCAATTTCGATCTTCCGCTACACGACCAGCCCCAACCAGACCGTTGGGAGATGATGTAGGTACCGGATCTTCATTGGCATCACGAAGCCGAAGAAAGGCAAGAACATCTTGGGGATGGAGTGCGCCGGCGTGGTCGAGGCAGTGGGCAAGGACGTCACGCGCCCGAAGCCTGGCGACCCCGTATTCGCTTTGACTGGCTTCAGTTTCGGCGCCTACGCTGAGTACCGCTGCCTGCCTGGCAAGCCTAGGGCAGGAACAGAGGAGAAGGCGGGGATGGGTGGAATGGACCGGAGACGACGGCTGACGCAGTAACGAGGCGTCTCGTAGTTGAAACCTGCGGCGGAATGGCCTACATTCTCCTAGGTGCTCCGGAACTTCTTCCAGGGCTGACACCAGGGAGCATGAGTGAAGTTCATCCCCAGGTCATGGTGGCTCAGGGCTCCGCTCCTGCTCATTGCGATAGTTGCCGTTGGCGGAGGGTTTCTTGTGGCCAGTACCTGGGTGGCAACCGGGACATCGGCAAGAGGCGATCGGCTTCTTCGAATGGAGGCATCGCCTAACTACCGGGACGGACAATTCAGAAACGCTCTCCCCATGGTCGAACCCAAGATCTTCAAGACGATTGCCGAGTATGTTCGCGGCGCCAGCAACACCACTCCGAAGCAGCCGCTACCGGTGCTTCCACGCGCCGCCACGGACTTCGCCGGGCCGCCGGCGAGCGGCCTCAGAACTACCTGGCTGGGGCACTCCACGACCCTGGTGGAGATTGACGGCAGTCGCCTGCTCCTCGACCCGGTGTGGGCGCCCCGCAGCTCTCCCATGTCCTGGGCCGGCCCCCGACGCTTCTTTGAGCCGCCGCTGGCTCTCGAAGATTTGCCAGAACTCGATGCCGTCCTCATCTCTCACGACCACTTCGACCATCTCGACATGGAAGCTGTGCGCCGGCTCTCGGACCGGGGAAACGCCTTCATCGTTCCTCTGGGTGTAGGAGCTCACCTGGAGTACTGGGGGGTCCCTGGCAACAAGATCACTGAACTTGACTGGTGGGATGAGGCCCAGGTGGGGTCCCTCACCGTAACGGCGACACCGGCCCGCCACTTCTCCGGCCGCTCCCTGGTTATGGCCGACCGCAACTCCACGCTCTGGACTGGCTTCGCTATTGCCGGGACGGTCCATCGCCTCTACTACTCGGGCGACACCGGGATGTTTGATGGATTTCCCGAAATCGGGCACCGCCTCGGTCCCTTCGATGCAGCATTGGTCGAAGTGGGAGCCTACAACCACATGTGGGCGGACTTCCATCTAGGCCCCGAGCAAGCTGTCGCTGCCGCACGGCAGGTGGGAGCGGGTCTGCTGATTCCGGTCCACTGGGGTACCTTTGAGCTCGCCCTCCACGCGTGGACGGAGCCGGTGGAGCGGCTTATCGTTGCAGCACAGCCGAAGGCCTTGCCGCTGGCCATCCCCCGCCCCGGTGAAAGCGTCGACATTGCCGCCCCACCATCGCTGGTACGCTGGTGGCCCGATTTGCCCTGGCGAACGGCTGAAGAGGACCCAATTGTCTCCAGCGGTCTGGCGCAGACGCAGTAGCCCAGCGAGACGCTCCGCACCGACTCAATGTCATCCCGTAGCAGCGCGCAGCCCTGCGAAGGATCTTTGGGCACCACCCGAGATATTCGGAGATGACGCGGGTAGAAAGATGGCCGAGCATGGAAGCGATGGGTGAGGGGCTGGAGGCAATAGCGCTGTGAGAAATTCCTCACGTAAGGCTGAAGAAATGAGTATGCCAGAATTGCGTTCCCCCAATTGCAACGGTTGAATGCGGTCCTGCGGCGCACACTAGAAACATCAATGGCGCATTTCGGAATATATCGCCCCCAGCAGTTTCCGTATAAAAGACGGCACCACCTTTACAGGCGGTGCTGTGTTTGGGTATGGGTGGGGCGAACAACGGCAAGGCACAGGTGGGGCGGGGAGATCGTTCGACTACGCTGCGCTCCGCTCACGATGACACCCTGGGGGCGGCCGTCAGGGAGAAGCATCGGGCACAGCGCAATTGCCTCGGCAAACCCCTTTGCCGTTGACCCGGTCGCTGTGACGGGATAAGAAGGAGAGAGCCGTCACAATTATCGCCAGGCCTGCTTCACATCCACGTCCGGGGTAGGAAAATGAAACACGTAGTCGTGTTGGTTCCAGGGTTCTTCGGGTTCGCGCAGCTCGGGGGGATTCGCTATTTCCGCCATGTCGAGCAGCTCCTCGATGCCCGTTTCCACCAGGCAGGCCATGAGGTTCGGATCGTCGCCGCAGCGACGTCGCCCACCGGCTCCATTCGCAAGCGTGCTCTCAAATTGGCAGATGCTCTCAACCGAGCAGCCCCGCAAGCTGATGAGCGGATCCATATTGTCGGGCATTCCACCGGTGGCCTTGATGCCCGTCTTCTGGCAACCCCCGGGGTTTCTCTGGGCCCCGGTGCCGACGCCTACCACCGGAGAATCCAGACGGTGGTTACGCTGGCGACTCCACACTTTGGTACGCCGGTTGCTGCCTTCTTTTCCAGTCTGGCCGGCAAGCACCTGCTCTTTGCTGTCAGTCTGCTCATGGTTGTCAGCATGCAAGGCGTAGGGGGGCGCTCCATGGCCTGGCTCGGCCGTCTTCTTGCTCTCGTCTCGCGCTGGGACGACTTGCTGGGGCTGGACAACAACCTCCTCGATTTCCTGGCGCGCAAGATGCTGGCGGAATTCGATCAGAAGAGTAGAGATGAAGTGATGCGCTGGGCTTCGAGCATTATTTCTGACCGTGGGGCCCTTCTACAGGTGACTCCGGAGGGCATGGACATCTTCAATGCGGCGGCCGTAGACAATCCGGGCACTCGGTATCTATCCTACGTGACCGCGGTACCTCCGCCTTCCCTCAAGATCCTTCTAGGCAACGCCAGGGACCTCTACTTCCCGGCATCATATGCGTTGTTTTCTGGACTCTACAAGGTGGCCGACGGAGAGTCCTCTGTCTATCCGTATCCCGAGTTTCCAGCCTATCTAGAGCAGGCTGCGCTGCGGGCATGGAATGTCCGTCGCCTGGACCGCCTGACCGACGGCATGGTTCCTTCACGCTCACAGCTGTGGGGGGAGGTGGCAGGCCTGGTCCAGGGTGACCACCTTGATGTCTGCGGGCACTTCTACCCGGGGAAGGGGATTGCTTCGCACACCGATTGGCTTCGCAGCGGAGCGAAATTCACACCCGAGGTCTTCCACGACCTTTGGGGTGATATCGCGGCCCGTTTGTGTGGCCTGCCCAGCCCGGCGGTCCGTAGCTCCAGCTTCCAACCCTGCCCTTCCTCAAGAGTAGGAACCGGGCTGCGCAGGAGGGCCGAATGAGGAGAACTGCAATGGGCGATCCGCATGACTCGCTGAAGCAGGACATTGCGCTGCTGGGCGATCTGCTGTGGGAAGTCGTTGGGGAGCAGGAGGGGCCAGAGCAAGTGCAGCGGATCAGGCGCGTCCTGGCACTCTCTGAGCGCGCTAAGTCCGACGACAATGATGCCTTCGGCGCGCTGGTCGACTATCTCAGATCCCTGGACAATGCTACGCAGCGACAGGTCTGCCGCGGCCTGGCCCTCTTTCTCGCCCTCGCCAACATTGCTGAGCAGCACCACCAGATCCGATGCCGAAGAGTGCATTCCAGCAGCGCCGCACACGACTCCCAGGCCGGGTCACTGGAGGAGGCCTTCCCGCGCTTGCTCCAGCGCGGAGTGGCACCGGCCGACCTCCATGACGTGGTGACCAGGCTGCGGATCGAGTTGGTGCTCACGGCCCACCCGACAGAGGTGAACCGTCGGACAGTTCTGCGGCGCCTCAATCGCATTGAGGAGTTGCTGGGAGAGCGCGAAACCAAGGCCATCGCCCCGTCGCGGAAGGCTGAAATCCGCGACGATCTGAAGCGTCAGATATCGATCATTCACCTCACCGATGCGATCCGGCATCGGCGTCCGACTCCCCTCGAAGAAGTCCGTGGTGGATTACTGGTATTCGAGCAATCGCTCTGGTCTGCGATCCCTGCCTTTGCGCGCACCCTCGACGCGGCTCTCAAGCAACACACGGGCAAGGGCTTGCCGCTGGGCTGCTCCCCCATCCGGTTCGGCTCCTGGATGGGAGGCGACCGGGACGGGAATCCCTTCGTAACTGCCGAAGTAACTATTCGAGCGATGGCAGAGGGGCGCAACGCCGCCGTACAGCTCTACCTGAAAGAAGTCGATGCCCTCGGCGCCGAGCTCTCGATCAAGCCCGCAAGCCCCGAGCTCCTGGCTCTGACCGGGGATACTCCTGAGCCATACCGGGCGTTGCTGGGAGTTATCCTCCATCGTCTCGAACTCACGCGCGACCACGCGAGCCAGATCCTCAATGGACAGAGTCCTCTGCCGATGCCCATGGAAGATGCAGAGCGACCGTTCGCCAACACCGACGAGCTGCGGCAGCCTTTGCTGGTGATCATGCGCTCTCTTGAGGAGGTCGGCGCCGGCATCATCGCACGGGGCAGGCTACTTGACGTGCTCCGCCGACTGGACTGCTTTGGGCTGGAGCTGGTGCGCCTGGATTTACGCCAGGAAGCATCGCACCACACCGAGGTGTTCGATAGCATCTCGCAGCGATACGGACTGGGTTCATACCAGGGTTGGAGCGAGTCCCGGCGCGAGGAGTTTCTCCTCGACGAATGGAAGCGGGAACGCCCGCTGATCCCTCGCAGCCCCCTCGCCTCGCAAGCCGCGCAGGAGGTTTTGGATTCCATCGCCGCGGCTGCCAAATCCCCAACTGAGGGGCTGGGCCGCTACGTGATTTCAATGGCCCGTTCGCCTTCGGACGTCCTCGCCGTAGAGCTGCTGACCCAGCAATTCGGTCTCACTCTGGAGCTTCCCGCAGTACCGCTGTTCGAGACACCCGCCGACCTCTCTGGTGCGCCTGACACCATTGGCCGGCTGCTTGAGATTCCCGAGTACCGAGAGCTCATCACCCAGCGGGGGAACCGCTTGGAGGTGATGATCGGATACTCGGATTCGGCCAAGCGTGGCGGGTTGCTCGCTGCGTCGTGGGCCTTGCATCAGGCTCAGGTTGCACTCACCGCAGTTTGCACCCGGCACGGGGTCAAGCTGGTGTTGTTTCACGGCCGCGGAGGTACCGTGGGCCGCGGCGGTGCGCCAACCCACATGGCCATCCTCGCACAACCAACAGGCACGCTCTCCGGCGAGATCAGGGTCACTGAACAGGGCGAGGTGATCCAGGCGAAGTTCGGTATCCCCGAGATTGCCACCCGTAATCTCGAGCTTTACACAACCGCGGTGACGGAGGCCTCAGCCCTCCCTGCTCCGGCCCCTGCTCCCCACTGGACCCAGCTGATGGATCAGCTGGCGTCGTCTTCCCTCGCTCATTTCCAGGGTGTTGTGCGGGACGATCCACGGTTTGTGTCCTATTTCCGCGAAGCCACCCCTGAACCAGAGTTGGGATTGCTCAACGTCGGCAGCCGCCCATCCAGCCGCCGTCGGGGAGGGGGGCTAGAGAGTCTGCGGGCAATCCCGTGGGTGTTCGCCTGGATGCAGTCACGCCTGGCACTTCCAGGATGGCTGGGCGTGGGCAGCGCGCTCAACGAAGCGTTGGCCAGTCCGGACCGGGGCACCCTGCTGGAGATGGCGCGGCAATGGCCCTATTTTCGAACACAGCTCAACCTGGTTGAGATGGTATTGGCCAAGACATCTGCGCGGATTCACACCCACTACGCCGATGTGCTGGCCAGCCCTGCGAACCGCAGCGTGGCTGATGGGCTGGTGCGCGACCTGAGGGACACCGAGTCGGCAGTAATGGCCGCGCTGGAAAGAACCGAGATGTTGGCAGAACTCCCGCTGCTGAAGCACTCCATCGGGATGCGCAACAGCTATGTGTATCCGCTGAACATGCTGCAGGTCGAGATGCTGCGCCGAGTCCGCGCACTTCCGCCGGGCGACACCTGCCATGATGACGCTCTTGAGATTTCCATTAACGGCATCGCCGCGGGAATACGCAATACCGGGTGATCACCGGTGATCCGGTGTGCCGGGTGTTGCCGCTAGTTCAATGTCACGTTGAGGGTAAACGCTCCTTCGTCCTCAGCAGTGACACCGTCCACATAGAGGTAGTAGAAGCCTGGTGCGAGGCCCTGGATGGTCAGCGTTCCGTTGGTCGAGCATGAAAGCTGGAAGCCGCCCTGACAATCCTGCGCTCGCAGGACCAGCACCGCGGAGAAGGGTGCGGCGATGGTCACTAGCAGATCGTCGTTGCTGTCCGTGGCCTCAAAGGAGTAGACAACGTCCGCAGCCCCGGTGCCGCCGCAAGTGCCGTTGAACTGGTCCAACCCCCATTTGGTGGTGCCACTGACCTGGATGGGATTCTGCCCGGCATCGATGGCCTGGACGGTATCGCAGGTATCGTTGGCTGGCAGTGGCGAAGCCTCCAACTCCACGGTCAGGCTGAAGTCTCCGGTCTGGTCGGCGGCGTCCGCATCGACGACGATGTAGTAGGTCCCCGGGTCCAACTCCGCGGTGGTGGCAGTAGTGGTGCCACAGGCCAGCACCGACTCGTCCTGACACGGGGAATCGAGGATGTAAAGCCGGGTGGTGAAGGGCGCCTTGACCGAAGCCTTGATGGTGGTGCGCTCGGCGATGGTGGCCGCGTAGACCACGTCGCCGCCGCCCTCGCCGCCGCAACCGGCCGGCGAGAGGTTGTCCAAAGCCTTGCTCTCGCCCAGCATGTCTTCCGTGGTGGCATTGACCTTCGCAACGCCGGCGCTGAAGACCAGCGCCTCCGCGCCACCACAACCGTCATTGGGGAAGGCCTGCGATTCGGCCGCCGGATTCACGAAGAAGACGTAGTACTGGAGCTTGCCGCCACTTTCACCGGTGTTCTTGAACTGCAGCGTATGCTCTCCCACCCCCCAGTCAATCACCTGGGAAATGTCCAGCCGTCCCGTGGACCAGGGCGTGGCTCCATCAGAGCCCCATGTCGTTCCCGTCCACGCCGGTGCCCCCATGGCCTGCTGATCGCCGATGGCCGCAGTCTTGTCCTCGCCATCAATCCAGATCTGCACACCCTGGGGAATCTCACTCTTGACCTCTTTGGTGCAGGTCCTCTCCTGGTAACCCGACGACGCGGTACCGGAGTTGTGTCCAGCGTCGACGCTCCACCCCGTGCCATTGCCGCCCATCTTCACGTTGCCCGTCACCCCAAGACTTGACCACGAGTTGGGACAAGCAGGGGGCGTACAAGTAGAGATGCTGTCCGAATTGGCCCCAGTCCAGGCACACCTGGTCATGACCACGGTATAAGTCTTGGATCGATAACACGAACGTTCCTGATAGCCAGATGAGGCCGTGCCGGAGTTGTGTCCCGCATCAACGCTCCATCCGGTGCCATTGCCATTGGTCTTGATATTCCCCGTCACACCGAGGTCCTCCCAATCCGCTGGACAGGCCGGCGGGGCGCAAGTGGCAATGCTATCGGAATTGGCCCCGGTCCAGGCGCAGCGGGTATAGATGATGGTGCCGCCACCTGTCGACGGGACCGCCCCGTCCCCCTCGGTCGTCGCCTTGCCATGCGCATAGAGGTAGACCTTGGGCGTGTCCGCACTGAAGATATAGAGGTACTCGGTGGCCACCTGGCCGGAAACCACCGTCGCGTCGTTGGCCACCACCCGGACTTTGGCGCCGTCCTTCCCCGCCCCGCCGCTGCCGTGGAGCTCGGCATCGGCCACGTGTCCGGCAATGACCAGCGCATTTTCGTCAAGGGCATCCTGTACCGTCACCGCCGCCAGCCCGGAGATTTCGTTGTTGTAGCTCACATTCTCGGCAGAAAGCACCGCGGCATCAATGGCCTGCAAGGTCACGCACCCGTCACAGGCCAGGTTGTTGGCCACCAGGGCCTCGTTGGCCACCAGCGCGCTACTCGCCGCGCCGCCCGCAACATCGGACGCGGCGTAGTTGAAGTCGACCTCGTCCGAGCCAATGCAGCCGCTGCATTGTAGATCCCCGGCCAGGTTTGCTTGCAGGGCATAAGGAACCGAGGAGAGCGCAGTCCGGGGCAACTCCTCCTGGTCTAACGGCATAATGCCGAGCCACCTTCCATCAGCCGCAAAAAGATCGTCAGGGAAGGGAAAATTGTCCGGGTCGGCGGGCAGCAGCACGTCAAAAACACCACCCATGACATTGACAGTCACCGCCTCTTCCCACAACATCTCCCCGGCCAACGGACTATCGTAGACCCTGAACACGAGGGCCACTTCACCGGCCATCAGGTCGCCATTGGCATCGCGCAAAATGCCCTGCGTATGAATCTCGTTGGGGGCCGCCTGGGCCGTCAACGAGAGGCCGACCAGAAGGACCACAACTAGCGCACCGACTACTGCTCTTGCTCTATCCATTTTGCGCTCCTAATTCAACGCCACAGTCAGGGTGTAAGCGCCCTCATCTTCCGCCGCAACGCCATCGACAAAGAGATAGTAAGTGCCCGGTGCCAGACCCGGGATGGCAAGGGTACCAGTGGCCGAACAGGCGAGTTGGAAGCCGTCGGCGCAATTCTGTGCTCGCAGCACGAGCACCGCTGAGAACGGTGCGGCGATGGTCACCAGCAGATCATCATTAACATCCGTGGCCTCAAAGGAATAGGCAACATCGGCCGCCCCATCACCACCGCACGTGCCGCTATACTGGTCCAGGCCCCATTTGGTGGTACCGCTGACCTGGACGGGGTTCTGGCCGGCGTCGATGGGCTCGAGCTGGTCACAGGTATCGTTGGACGGCAGCGGCGAGGCCTCCAGTTCCACCGTCAGACTGAAGTCACCGGTCTGGTCGGCAGCATCCGCATCGACCACGATGTAGTAGGTTCCGGGATCCAGCTCCGCGGTGGTAGCCGAGGTGGTGCCGCACGCCAGCACCGACTCTCCCTGGCAGGGAGAATCCAGCACATAGAGACGGGTGGTGAAGGGCGCCTTCACCGATGCCTTGATGGTGGTCCGCTCCCCGATAGTTGCGGCATAGACAACGTCGCCACCGCCCTCACCACCACACCCCGCCGGCGAGAGATCATCCAGCGCCTTGTTTTCGCCCAACATGTCCTCGGTGGTGGCATCTACCTTGGCCACGCCGTTGGCAAAGACCAGAGCCTCCGCCCCACCACAACCATCGTTGGGGAGGGCCTGGGATTCGGCGGCCGGGTCGACGAGATAGACATAGTAGAGGATCTTCCCGCCGCTATCGCCGGTGGTCTTGAATTGCACCACGTGTTCACCAACACCCCAGGCATCCACCTGGGAAATATCCAAACGACCCGTTGCCCAGGGCGTGGTGCCGTCCGACCCCCAGGAAGTACCTGTCCAGCCAGGGGCACCCACACCCTGTTGGTCACCAATGGCCACCGTGCGGTCGGCACCGTCAATCCAGATCTGCACACCCTGGGGCACCTGACTCTTGACCAGATTGACGCAGGTTCTCTCCTGGTAGCCGGTTGAAGTGGAGAAGCTTGTATGGGATATGCCATAGCTGCCGTAGCTGAACGCCGCGGCGCCGGTCTTGATGTTTCCAGTCACGCCCAAATCCGTCCAGTCTGCCGGGCATGTGGGAGGAGCACAGCTTCCCGTATCCTTGCCATGCGAGCCAGTCCAGGCGCAGCGGGGGAGGTCAACGGTGAAGCTGGCGGGGTGATAGCATGACCGTTCCTGGTAGCCAGTTGAAGTCGAAAAGCTTGTGTGGGAGATTCCGTAGCTGCCATAGCTGAACGCCGCAGCGCCAGTCTTGACGTTTCCAGTCACACCCAGATCCTTCCAGTCTGCCGGACACACTGGCGGCGCACAACTGCCTGTGTCCTTACCATGAGAACCGGTCCAGGCACAGCGGGTGTAGATAATGGTGCCGCCCCCGTTTGACACAACTGGCGCATCTCCCTCGAGGGATTCCATGCCATAGGCATACAGGTAAACCTTCGGCGTGTCGGCGCTGAAGACGTGAACATATTTGGTAGTGGTCTGCCCGGGGACGACATCGGCATCGCCCTCGACGACACGAATCTTGGCCCCGTCGTTGCCGGCACCGCCACTGCCGTGGAGTTCCATGTCTCCGACGTGCTGCGCCAACGCCAGCGCGTCCTCGTCGATGGCATCCTGCACCGTCACCGCACCCAGTCCGGAGATCGCGTTGTTGTACGAGATGTTCTCGGCGCTGAGCACCGCGGCATTGATGGCCTGCAAGGTCACGCAGCCATCGCAGGCCACATTGTTGGCCACCAGGGCCTCGTTGGCGGTGAGTGCGCTGCTGGCCGCACCGCCGGGAGCATTGGATGCCGCGTAGTTGAAATCGACTTCGTCAGAGCCAATGCAGCCGCTACACTCGAGATTGCCGGCCAGGTTGGCCTGCAAGGCGTAGGGCACAGATACCAACTCCGTGCGGGGCAGCTCCGCCTGGTCCTTGGGCGTGATGGACAAGTAACGCCCGTCCACGGCAAAGAGATCCGTTGGGAAGGGGAAGTTGTCCAGGTCCGCAGGCAAGAGCACGTCAAAGACGCCGCCCATGAGCGTCAGGGTCACCGCCTCTTCCCACAGCATCTCGCCCTCCAGCGGGCCATCGTAGATGCGAAAGACGACGTCCATTGCGCCGGCCATCAAGGCACCGTCAGCATCACGCATGACACCCTGAGCGTGAATCTCGTTGGGGGCCGCCTGCGCCGCGAAAGAGAGTCCAGCCAGAATCACAACCACCAACACCGCCAGACCTGTCTTTGTTCTATTCATCGTCTACTCCTCTATTCCGCGGCCGAAATCGGGCAGAACCCGAAATACGCTGATGTTTCGTTACCATCCAGTAGTCCGGCCACCGGCTGTCCCACCGTCATGGTCAAGCTCCCGGCGCCAGTTTCCAGCGCCGTGAACGCGGCCGGGACAATGGCCAGGGTGTAGGACCCGACACAAGTGTTCTCGTACTGGCAGCCCACCACGTTGTCACAGCTATCCATGGTGCACACGTCGTTGTCGTCACAGACCACCACGTCGCCGCCGCCACAGATGCCGGCATTGCACGTTTCACCAGTCGTGCACGCGTCAAAGTCGTCGCACGGCCCCTGGTTGATGGCGAAGATGCAGCCCAATTCCGGGTCACAGCTATCGTTGGTACAGGAGTTGAAATCGTTGCACTGCACCTCTTCATCGTGGACGCAATCACCCAGGGCACAGTGGTCGCCAACGGTGCAGACGTCGTTGTCGTCGCACAGGGCATCGTTCACTGTGGCGACGCAGCCGTTGGCGGGGTCACAGTGGTTATCGGTGCACGGATTGTCGTCGTTGCAGGTGGCCAACTCGTCGTACACGCAGACACTCGCGGCGCAGTGGTCGCCCAGGGTACAGTCGATGCCGTCGTCGCAGACGGCCTCGTTGGCCACGAACTGGCAACCGGCAACCGGGTCGCAGGCATCATCGGTGCAGACATTGTCGTCGTTACACACCAGCAATTCGCCGGACAAGCACGCCCCATCCACACAGGTATCGCCTACCGTACAGACGCTGCCGTCTTCGCAGGGCAGAACATTGTTGGTGAAGACACACCCGATTCCCGGGTCGCAGGAGTCGTCGGTGCACGGATTGTTATCGCCACAGGTGTTGGGCACGCCGGGAGTGCAGGTCCCGGCCACGCACTTGTCGCCGATGGTGCAGGCATTGCCATCCTCGCAGGCAAAGCCTTCGTGGTCGGCGATCAGTGCACACTGGCCCGTTTCTGCATCGCAGAAGGCCTGCTGACAGATGGCGTTGGCACCAGCCTCGGGGGCCGGGCATACCACCACGGTCTCGGGCACCACTTCGCACTTGTAGGGCCACTCAGCCAGGTTGCAGTGCAGGGTGCCATTGCACAGGTCACCGTCCTCGAATTGGAGGCAATCGTCGTTGGTCTGGCACTCGCAGGGCACAGAAGTACCCTCGCAGATACCCTCGCTGCACTCGTCCGCAACGGTGCAAGGGTCGTTGTCATCGCAATCATCGGCATTATCGACGAACTGGCAGCCACCCGCCCCATCACAGGAATCGTCAGTACAGGGATTCTTGTCGTCGCAAAGGACTGGATTCCCGACGCATCCGCCTTCCTCGCAGTGATCGGCAACGGTGCAGGGATTGCCATCCTTGCACTCACCTTCGGAAAGAGGCACGTTTTCACAACCGTCAAGACCCAGGCATTGGTCTTCCGTGCACTCGTTGCCGTCGTTACAAACGCCGAGGCCCTCCACCACGTCACCTTCGTCCACATCGCCATTGCAGTTGTCATCGCTGCCGTTGCAGGTTTCCGCAGCCGGCTCCTGCGCATCGCAATCAGTGAGCCCCGCTTCCGTGCAGACCCGCTTGCCCTGGCAGGTGCCGAAGTCGTTGCTCAGCTCACAGTAAGTGAAGAGTCCCAACTCCACCGACGTATCGGTGCAGGGGCAAATCCCCGTGTCGGCCACGCATTGGTCCAGTTCGATGCCGTTGACGGTGGTCACGGTCTGGCACTCAAATCCCCAGGGACACTGGCTCTCCGGTCCGCATTTGCCGCCGCAGAAGGCCCCCTGATCGCCGTAGGCCACGCAGGCATCGGCGGTGCCCGCAATACCCTCACAGTCAGCGGCTACGGTGCAGGGTCGACAGAGGTTGGGGAAATTGGGCACACAAATAAAGACGACGTCGGGGTCGCTGGCCCCCACCTGACTGCAGGTCCACCCTTCCGGGCATTCTTCCTGGCAGGACTGGGTGCAGACTTTCTGGCCCATGTGCTCAACGCACCAGCCCGACTGGCACTCGCTGTTCTGAGAGCACTCGTCCAGGAAGCACCCTTCGCCCGGGTCGCACTCGGGCAGCGGCTCGGTGTTGTCCTCGGGAATCAGCTCCCAGGAGATATAGTCTTCCGCCGTTTCCTTGGTCACCGTCTCGACAAAGACCACGGAATCTGGCTCATACGCTTCACTCTTGACGTCAGCGATCGGCAGGGCATCCGTTCCAACGCTATCGGCGGTAACCGTGGTGGGATCACTGCTACAACCCAACCCGGCCACCAGGGATAACACTACCATCCAGCAAACTCTCGTCCACGTCATTGTGGCCACCTCCGATGGTGGACAACATACCGTACGCGGGCGACTGCGCGCAAGTTGTAAGGCGCGGTGGACAGGGGAGTGGACAGAGGAGTGGACGTGGACAACGGAGTGGACATGGACGTGGACCACGCTGGACCACACTGGACCACGCTGGACGTGGACGTGGTGGACAACGGAGTGGACGATAGGCTTGCTGAACATGGTGTCCACCCAGTCCACGGTCCACGGTCCACGGTCCACGGTCCACCAAGTCCACGCCTTACCCGGGTCCACCAGTCCAGAGTGGTCCAGTTCGGTCCAGAGTG